>JABSOJ010000616.1 GCA_013216005.1 Alteromonadaceae bacterium
ACTTTTGATCTATCTTTAGAGTAGACTCATTCGATACTCAATAAAATCAAACGATTATACTATCAGATACATAATAATTTGATTTGTGATAGTAATATATCACAATATTTATATTCATTTGATAGCATCCTGAGTTGAAATAAACATTATTCACAAATAATCTGATTACCATTGGTAAGAGTATATATTTTACTCTTTAAACAATGCCTTAAAATTGTCTTTTAGACGTATGTGAACAAATTACCCGTATTACGTACAGACCCGCAATTATTTAATTACGAAGCGTGACCAATAAAATCGCTTAAAATATAAAAAAAGTTAATGCGATGTAATGTCCTGTAATGTCCTGTAATGTTTTTTGGAGAAATTATTGACTATATTAATATTCGAGGACGGAAAACAAATAACCTCCTCGGGAATAGGGTTCAAGTAATAGGTGACGTGGGTTGTTAGATTTGGTTAACGTGGAAAGTGTATCACCCCATTGATAATACCTAAATCAATTACTCTGACCCTTTGATATATTTTATTAAGGACTAAAAAATATGACTACGTACAGCGTTAAAGCTATAAATAACTCTAACAACAATTTTAAAATTTATATGTTTCAAACATCACCTGATTTAGCTGAAGTCGGATTCCTAGCTACAGCATGGCAAGTTTCTGAATTCAAAATACCTAAAGACGGGGGCTTTGTCACGTTTGACTGGAGCGTTGATTATGGTGTCCAGTGGTCTGCGACGAAAGAAGTTGAACCAGGCGTGATCATTACACAGGGCGCTGCACCAACACCTATGGATTTAGGTCCAGGTGGAGATAATTACACTGACTTCTCATTTGCTGACGATACCCCACATTTCACAGGGCTGAAAAGCGAAGGCACTGACGGCAGCGCCTTTATTAGTACGATGGGTGCAGACCCCATTATCCCTTCGAACACTTTCGCTTTTGGTTTAACTGTGGCGGACAAACTAGCTTTCGCAGCTCCAGCGCAAAACGGTTTACTCTTAACGATGACACCTAAAGTTATATACTGGATTACAGCCGGAGACACAATAGTGAATAACGAAGTGCTAGCCGCGAACATTGGCACGGCTAAGGAACAATTTAAATTTCAAGGTGGACTGAATAACGCTGAAATAATACTTGACATTAACAACGTATGGGGTGAACCGCAGTACTCTGCTGCCCCATTCTAGAAGGGGGTCCAGATTTATTAGGACACCCACTTTAATTTCTAAAGTTTAGAAATTGTAGGCTGGGTGGCCTGATTAATTTAAAATACAGTTATATTAAATAGATACGTTTAAATAATTAAGGAAAATATATGTCAAATAAACGAGTAGTGGGTTATTTTTCTAACTTTATTACAGAGCAGGAAGTTAGTCAAAAATATGAAGGGTATACAGATTTACTGTTTGCTTTTTGGGTAGATCCTATAAATGGAGTAAGTGGTGCGGCTGAGGCTATTGTCAAAGATCCCAATATAATGGTGTTTGTCAAAAGTAAGGGTATCAAGTGCATTCTGGCTGCTGGTGGTGCTTCATATGTTCCAGATTCCAGTAATCCAGAAACTGCCGCTACTAATGGGAAAGCCTATGGAACTGCATTAGCTGCATATGCTATAGAACATAAATTTGATGGAGTAGATCTTGATATTGAAAACATCCAAATAGATGATTCTTCGATCGCTTGGTTGGTTCAAGCTACTCTTGCTATTCAAAAATTTAGCTATGAAAAAGATTATACGCTTGTGATTTCACACGCTCCTCAGGCACCATATTTTTTACGAGATGGTGGGTATGCAGAAGTAGAAAAGCAGACAAATAATGCTATAGCTTACTATAATATTCAGTACTATAACCAAGGTACATATAGTTATCAAGAGTATGAAGATTATGATTCAATTTTCCCTAAACTTTACGAAGGACAAGTTAATCCTACATCTATCGTAAGTATATCAAAAAGTGGTGTTCCTAGTGATAAATTATTAGTGGGTAAGCCTATTACAGAAGCCGATGTTAATAATACTGGTTACGTTCCTTTAGGTGAATTATGCGACATATTGGAATACGCTATAAATAAAGATGTCTCTTTCGGGGGAGTAATGGGATGGAAAGTGGACAGCGATTCCGGTGATTGGGGAGAAACTATAGATAATACTCTTAATTCTTAAAGATTAGACTTAGTAGGGGTTTGAGCACCAACGGTACCAATATGCTGTGCACAGCATATTCGTACTTATGGTGCGAAAATGGTTATGGGGAATTATGTCGCTGTACCCACCTAAACTTGTAGCCGAGTATCAAAATTACTCCCCATAACAATTATCCTTTAAAAATGGAAATTAAGCTGTCTACCGGAGTAAATATTCATTTTCTAATTGCACTA
>JABSOJ010000617.1 GCA_013216005.1 Alteromonadaceae bacterium
TAAACATAGAAAAACCTTGAAAATAAACATAAACTGAGTCTAACTGAAGTGTACATAAAATAGACGACCCACGCAAAGACTGGTAGAGCCGAAAAATAGCCGCTAACAAATAAAAACGCCCTTGGTAAACAAGGGCGTTGTGGGTCGTGTTTTCAATTAAAAATCAATACTATCTTTCACTTCATACATACTTGAAAGAATAAGATCTAAAAATGCAGGAGCAATAGTAACTCTCATAAACAAAGGTATTATCAGAGATACAACCACAACACTCACAAGCCCATAGACATTAAACCCTGTTACTGCTCCCCATACCAACCCCACAATAAATATAAAAAAAGATACATTTATAATTGATTTAAATGTTTTTGAGTTACTCAGCTTTAATTCTTTGGAAAAAAAGTTGTTCTCCCAAAAGGCGATATTTTTTAACCAAGCTAACTTATCATTTAATTCATACAGTTCTACATATCCATCATTAGCTAAATAAAACCCAGTACGATTTGAATGCTTCTTTAACTTTTCATGCACTAGCAATGAATTATGAAAATCCTTCCAAAAAACAAAACGCAATAGATAAAAACCAGAATAAAAAATCAATAAAAAATAAAAGGAGAAATAGACCAAATCCCAACTATTATAGTATGCAACCTGCATAGGAAAACTAATCAATGCAATACAAAAGAAAGACTCTAGTAAAAAACGCCATATTATAAAAATACGAACATTAAACTTTATATAAAACAAAGCGCCTATAAATGCATAGCCAAGATAGTAAATATAATAATCCTGTACTAAAAAACGACCTTCAAAGTTATGATCAAAGTCTTCATAGGCAATACAAGCAAGCCAAATGAAAAATAACAACCCGCTTCTCGTGAGTATCTGAACTCCGAAGCCCCCCATCGAATAACTGTTATACAGCATTAAAGCTCCTCAATAAAAACGCCTCTTTAAAAGAGGCGTTACCTGCTTATAAAATTTAAAAAATTAATCCTTTAAATAATTTCGGAGTTGATCTCCACCATATTCATCAAAAACATTTTCGCCAAAGAAATAGCCCGTTAAAAAGCCTGCCGCTACTCCAGCTGCTACCACTGGTGCCCCTATAGTAACTCCTGCAATAGTTGCTAGCCCGATTACGGCTGTTGTAGCTGCCCCACCTACAACACCGGAAGTCCAACCTTTTGCTGTATCAACACCAGCATCTATAGCAAAATCTGTAGATAAGAAATGCTTATCATCATTAAAGGCATACTCAATAGTTGTTCCTATAGGCCCTAGTTTTGCACCTATGGCTCCCCCACCTTTCAGTGCATCTGTAACAACGCCTGTTTCTAATAAAGCTTTACCAATATTAGTAGCACTTCTAGGAACTTGATTTGGGTTTACTCCCGGTCTTTGGCTACCATCAAGAACAACCATATTTTTGCCTAAATTAAAGAAATCAGCTCCTTTATTAGCAAACATACCAAGACCTTGAGTTCTAGCGGCATTCAGATCATAAGCCATTGCTCCCCATGCAGGAAGTAATTGAATAGCTCCTATAGGAGTTACTGGTTGCTGATTACTATAATCAATATAACGACTTAAAAGAGATGGTTCTTGTGATCTTGGTGTTACAGGCGGCGGAGTTACAGGAGGGTCAATTAAGGTTACCTCCGTACCTGAACGCGTATTGCCAAATAGCCACTGATCATTCGCGAGAGTCATTTGAACACTATACATTTGCTCATTATGACGTTGAGTTAGTGACGCTAAATCAGTCTTATATTTTGCGGTTAACGCATTAATACCGCTGACATCACGGAAGGTTGTATTAACGTCTTTGACAGTGTTTAACGCTTCAACTTTTTGCATTGCAGCAGCTTCAGCTTGACTACCTGTTTGCTGAGCAATTTCGGCAATACGAGCATCAGTCATAGCACCTGTTTTATCACTTTGAGCTTTACTGATATCGGTAGCAGCTTGAGAGAATGCATCCAACTTGGCTTTGTCTGCATTAGTCAGTTTAGGCGGCTTACTTAAGCCACTAACAATAGAGTTCCCCAATGCATTGCCAAATGCATCTAACGCAACATTACCACCATTCCAACTCCTATCACCGCCAAACGCACGATTTACACCATACCCTACCGCACTACGCCCAACACCACCAACGAAATCATCAATTAAATTAAGGCCTGTAATTGTTTCTCCCGGCAATCGTCCACCTAAACTTGCAGTAACGGCAGCAGAGGCTACATTCGCCCAACTGAAACCTGAATGCCCTGTGATAACTTTATTGGCTCCAGCGCTACCAATACTTGAGGCTGCTGCTGAAACCGCACGACCAACCTTACTCAAGGCGATTTGGGTGCCACCTTGCGTGGTTTTTTGTACGGTTGCC
>JABSOJ010000060.1 GCA_013216005.1 Alteromonadaceae bacterium
AACCCTGCTGAAGCATTAGCTGGTACTTTACGTGCTGACTATGCTGATTCAATTGACGAAAATGCATGTCACGGTTCTGATGCTTTAGAATCTGCAGCACGTGAAATTGCTTATTTCTTCTCTGATGATGAAGTTTGCGCACGTACTCGTTAATAAGCGTTGAATTATTTATAGGTCATTTTATGATCTAGTAATGATTATCAAAGGATTTTGCTTTTCAGGAGTAAAATCCTTTTGTTTTATATCATTTTGTATAAATATTTTGCGCTACTTTAGTAAGTAATATGATTAAATGTTTATACAAAATGGTATCTTACCATTGAAATTGCCAATTACGCTTAAAAAGTGTACAATTTCGCCCCGTTTAAATCTGCGTTTATTTATATTATCGAGAATTCTTGTATGACCCAAAGCACCAATAAGCCAAGCTCTAAAATCAATTTACTTAATTTTGATCATCAATCGATGCGTGAATATTTTGAATCAATTGGCGAAAAACCGTTTCGTGCTGATCAAATAATGAAATGGATTTATCACTTTGGTTACAGTGATTTTGAGCAGATGACTAATATTAATAAAAAGTTACGTGAAAAATTACAAAGAAACTGTGAAATCAGCGCACCTGAAATTTCTAAGAAACAGATTTCTAATGACGGTACGATCAAATATGCGCTGAAGCTCGCCGGTGGTCAGGAAATAGAAACTGTGTGGATCCCTGAAAATGACAGGGCTACGTTATGCGTATCATCTCAAGTTGGCTGTGCATTGGAATGTACATTTTGTGCAACGGCACAACAGGGTTTTAATCGTAATTTATTAATGTCTGAAATTATCGGCCAGGTTTGGCGGGTTGCTAATGATATTGGTGCAACCCGAATAGTCGGAAAACGCCCTATCACTAACATTGTAATGATGGGAATGGGTGAACCATTATTGAATATGAAAAACCTTATCCCAGCATTAGATACTATGTTGAACGACTTGGGTTATGGTTTGTCGAAGCGTCGGGTTACCGTAAGTACTTCAGGCGTTGTGCCTGCGCTTGATATGCTTAAAGAGAAAATTGATTGTGCACTGGCTATTTCGGTGCATGCAGCAAATAATAAACTTCGTGATGAATTAGTACCAATCAACAAAAAATATCCGTTGGAAGATTTTTTAGCAGCCTCACGTCGTTATATCGATGGATCTAAAGCTAATAAACAAGTAACTGTTGAATATGTGATGATAGATCATGTAAATGACAGTACAGATCAAGCACATGAATTGGCAATTGCTTTAAAAGATACGCCGAGTAAAATTAATTTGATCCCATTTAATCCGTATCCGGGATCTCCTTATAAACGTTCAAGTAATTCACGTATAGATCGTTTTGATAAAGTACTGCAAACCTATGGTTTAACTGTGATCACACGCCGAACCCGTGGCGGAGACATTGATGCAGCATGTGGTCAGCTAGCTGGAGAAGTTGTAGATCGAACGAAACGTACAGCGACTAAAAATCAAATAAGTAGCGATGAAGTAAAAAAACAGGTGAAAGCTGAAGAAATATCAGTAAGAATGGTCTGATAACCCTAATGTATCCGTGCTATATTTAACTATGGTACGGGAATTATTAAAACCACAGTATGATCCACAAAAAAATAAAGTGATATCAGTTTGTTATGGATAAATATAAAAACATCTTTTTAGTTATTATCACAGGACTTTTATTCACTGGCTGTGTTACCCAAAACTATGAAAAAGATATTCCTGTTGTTGAAAATAGCGCTACTCAAAATGAAATAGCGATGACCCGCATTTCTTTGGGGTTAGGTTATTTGAAAATGGGAAATACAGAACAAGCAAAACTTAATTTAGAAAAAGCTAAACGCTTCGCACCTAAGTTAACTCAAGTTCATACGGCTTTCGCCCATTATTATGAAACAGTGGGAGAAACAAAATTAGCTGCGGCTTCGTATGTCACGGCTTTATCATTTAATGCAGACAATGCTGACACATTGAATAACTATGGTGTATTTTTATGTCGGCAACAGCGATTTAAAGCAGCCGAAGTCCAATTTCTCAAAGCCATTGCTGTACCCAGTTATATTTTAGTTGCCAAAAGTTATGAAAATCTTGCTTTATGTCAATTACAAGCACTTCACTTTGACAAAGCAGAAACATATTTTGAAAAAGCTATTCTGCATAGCCCGACTAGTGGTTCTATTTTGCTGCAAATGGTGCAATTGCAATATATTAAAGGAAGTTATAAAAAAGCAGAGCTGTTTCTTGGCCGTTATGAAAAAGCCACTCGACGTTTTACCCCACAAGCACTTGCATTAGCTTATAAAGTTTATGAAAAGCAGTTTAATCGACGTATCGCTAAAAATTATGCCGGTATGTTAGTAAGGATGTTTCCTAATTCATACGAAGCAAAACAATTTTTGTTAAATGGGTTAAAGCGCATTGAAGCGGATAAATTAGCGCAAGACTATGAAATGTTAATGCTGGGGAAAAGTGAGACTAAAAGTAAGAAAAAGGTAGTGGTACTTTCTCCTCGTTCAAATAATCAAAGAAATTTGGTAGATATTAATAATTTGAAACAGAAGAATGAAGATGTTGTAGAAAAAAATGTTGCCAAGACCAGCAAACCCGACTTAAATAACCAGCAAGTATTAATGACCCTACCTGTACATATCGTAAAAAAAGGTGAAAGTTTGTTTTTTATATCGAAAAAATACAATATTCGACTGAAAAGTATTTTACGCTGGAATGGTTTAAACACTTCACATTTTTTGCACATTGGTGATGTTATACATTTAGCGGATCCTAAAAAGGCGGATAAGTCTTAATGAAAAAAACTAGCGTTGATTCTGAGCTATCGGAAGATATGGAAGTTGTGGGACCGGGGCCAATACTCGCTGATGCACGTAAAGTTATTGGGTTATCGCAGCAGGACGTTGCAGCAAGACTGAATTTCAGACTGTCTTTAGTACAAAATATTGAAGCTGAAATTTTTGATAAAACGATCTCTGCTACGTACAATCGCGGTTATCTTAAAAGTTATGCAAAGCTGGTAAATGTTTCAATAGAAGAGGTTATTTCAAGCTATGAAATGTTAGGTGTTGCTGAATTGCAGTACGCAGAAATGCAAAGTTTTTCACGGATCACCGAGAAGCGAGCACAAAATAGTATGCTGAATTGGGTAAGTTATTTTATTCTGGCACTACTGATTGGCTCAACGGTTATGTGGTGGTTGCAAAGTTCTAATATGTTAACAGAAGCTATTAATGCTAATAGTGGAAGTGCCTCGAAGGTTAATCCTGAATCCGGATCTGAGAATAAACCAGCCTTAAGTTTAACTGAAGGGGGTATCGGCGGGATAAATTCTGTTGATGGTACTGCTCAACAAAGTGAGCAAAATGATGTAGAAGCTGTGCTAACAAATGAATTGAGCGAAGCTGAGAGTGTAAAGCCTGATGAAAGTTTACATTCATTAGGCTTGGATACAGCGTCGGTAGCTTTAAGTCAGCCAGATAAAACAGTTGAAGATGATGTTGCAAAAAACAAGGATGTTGGAAATAAAGATCCTAATGCTCCTGCAACGATTATTTTTACTTTCGCAGGTGATTGTTGGGTTAATATTTATGACGGTACTGGTGAAAGGCTTGCTTGGGGTATAAAAAAATCAGGTTACGTAATGACTATTTCAGGACAAGCACCTTGGAATGTTACTTTAGGGAAACCTGAATTAGTGTCGATAAATTATGCGGGACAGGCAATTGATATGTCTCAGTTCAATATTGGTAATATAGCCAAGTTTACGCTGCCAATAAAACCTTAAAAGAATTGATATAGTATGTTTAAAGAATCTCCAATAATCCGTCGACTCTCTCGTCAAATAATGGTCGGTAATGTGCCTGTTGGCGGCGATGCACCAATAACCGTGCAGTCGATGACAAATACACTGACAACTGATGTTGCTGCAACCGTTGCACAAATAAAAGCATTAGAAGCTGTCGGGGCTGATATAGTTCGCGTTAGCGTACCAACGATGGATGCGGCTGAAGCGTTTAAAGAAATTAAAAAGCAAGTTAACGTGCCTTTGGTTACCGATATTCATTTTGATTATCGCATAGCACTGAAAGTTGCTGAATATGGTGCAGATTGTTTACGGATAAACCCCGGTAATATTGGTCGTGAAGATCGTGTCCGGGCAGTAGTACAATGTGCCAGAGATAATAATATTCCCATCCGTATTGGGGTTAATGGCGGTTCGTTAGAAAAAGATATTCAGGAAAAGTATACTGAACCAACACCTGAAGCGTTGCTTGAATCTGCTATGCGTCATGTAGATATTCTTGATAGATTGGATTTTCAGCAGTTTAAAGTCAGCGTAAAAGCGTCGGATGTTTTTTTAGCGGTTGGCGCTTATCGTTTACTGGCGAAACAAATTGATAATCCATTACATTTAGGTATCACTGAAGCGGGTGGTTTACGTTCCGGATCAGTGAAATCATCTGTAGGTTTAGGCTTATTGCTGTCAGAAGGTATTGGTGATACTTTACGCGTATCATTAGCGGCAGATCCAGTAGAAGAAATTAAAGTTGGTTTTGATATTTTAAAATCGTTGAAACTACGTAGCCGGGGCATAAATTTAATTGCTTGTCCAAGTTGTTCCCGCCAGGAATTTGATGTTATTTCAGTTGTTAATGAATTAGAACAACGTATAGAAGATATTACCACACCAATGGATGTTTCTATTATTGGCTGTATTGTTAATGGCCCGGGTGAGGCAATGATTTCTGATCTTGGCTTAACTGGCAGTAGCAAGAAAAGTGGTTTTTATCTGGATGGTGTCAGACAAAAAGAACGTTTTGACAATAATAATTTAGTGGATCAGTTAGAGCAGAGAATTCGCGCTAAAGTTGAGTTGCTGGATGAAAAAAACAAAATAAACGTGAAAGAAATCGAATAACTTATTTTTAAGTAATTTGGCTATAGATAGTTAGTAATTTACGTTTACTTACTATCAGCCTATAATGCATGCTGCGTTTTATTTTATGTGCGCAAGCAATTAACAAATAGTAGAGAGAATAGCGTACGTGGCTAAAGTAAATCAGGCAATTCAAGCGATTAGAGGCATGAATGACTGCCTGCCTTCGCAAACAAATATATGGCAAATGGTTGAATCGGTATTGCAACGCGTAGCGAGTAGCTATGGTTTTGCTGAAATACGTACGCCAATTGTTGAATCAACGGCACTTTTTAAACGCTCTATCGGGGAAGTAACCGATATTGTTGAAAAAGAAATGTATACCTTTGATGATCGTAATGGTGATAGTTTAACTTTGCGTCCTGAGGGAACGGCAAGTTGTATTCGTGCGGCTAACCAGCATGGTTTACTTTATAACCAGGAACAACGTTTTTGGTATATGGGGCCTATGTTCAGACATGAACGTCCGCAAAAAGGTCGTTATCGACAATTTCATCAATTTGGTCTGGAAGCCTTTGGAATAGCGACTCCAGACCTTGATGCCGAAATTATTATACTAACTTCTCGTTTATGGCGGGAACTTGGCATCAATGAGTTTGTCACACTAGAGCTGAATTCTTTAGGTTCGAATGAAGAACGTGCTGATTACCGTCAGGCATTAGTTGCTTATTTAACCGAACGTGAAGACCAGTTAGACGAAGACAGCAAGCGTCGTATGCAAACTAATCCATTACGTGTGCTTGACAGTAAAAACCCTGACGTGCAAGCTGCATTGGTTGGAGCACCTAAATTATCAGATTATTTTGGTGAAGAAACTAAGGTTCATTTTGAACAATTGTGTCGCCGATTAGATGCTGCGGGTATTAAATACAAGTTAAACGAACGTTTAGTACGTGGTTTAGATTATTATAATCGCACAGTATTTGAATGGGTTACTTCAAGTTTAGGCGCACAAGGCACTATTTGTGCCGGTGGACGTTACGATGGCTTAGTTGAACAACTGGGTGGTAAATCTACACCAGGTTTTGGTTTCGCTTTAGGGATTGAGCGATTAGTCTTAATGCTGAACAGTTTAGAAAAGGTTAAAAATGTACGTCCGCAAGTCGACGCTTATCTCATTATTTTAGGAAATAAAGCGTTAGACGGTGAGGTTGAAATTACTGCCAACCAGTTAGCTGAACAGTGGCGGGATCAAGTCCCAATGAGCAGAATTCAATGTCACTGTGGTGGTGGTAATATGAAAAAACAAATGAAGCGTGCTGATAAATCAGGTGCTCAGATTGCGTTGATTTTAGGTGAGGATGAACTTGCTGGGCAATTGGTCACTGTAAAATATTTACGCGGACAACAAGAACAACAAAGTTTACCATTTGATCAAGTGGCTAAATTATTAACAAGTTTAATTTAAGGGTGAGTTGTGGATATTTATCAAACAGAAGAACAACAAGTTGAAGCTATTAAGAAGTATTGGAAAGATAATGGCACAGCAATAATTGCGGGTTTAGTTATCGGTTTTGCCAGTTTTATTGGTTATAACCTTTATAAAGATAATCAGTTAGAACAGGAATTGGCAACCTCTGAAGCTTATCAGCTGGTAGTTGAATCAGCTGATAAAGAAGGTGATGTTTATACTAAAAAGGGTGAAACCTTTATTTCTGAACATGGAGAATCAAGTTACAGCACGCTAACTGCATTGTCATTAGCTAAAAAAGCAGCAAGCGATAAAGATTGGCCGCAAGTTGAGAAGTTTTTAACCATTGCTATTGAAAAAGCCCCTGAAGCGGGTATCAAAGGTATTGCTACTGTGCGTTTGGCTCGTGTTCAAATTCAACAGGATCAGTTGGAAAAAGCATTAAAGACTTTGGCTACACCATTACCAGCATCATTTAAAGCTGCTGTGGAAGAAACCAAAGGTGATGCTTATATTAAACAAGGTAAATCAGAGCTTGCGCGCGTTGCTTATCAAGCAGCAATCGAAGCGGAAGATCAAAGTGCAAGTCAGGCATTGAAAATGAAACTAAGCGATTTAGCTGAAGTTGCCAATATACAGTAACTTGATTGTTTCAATATATATAATATCAATTTCATTAATTAGTGGAATTGATATACCTAATAAAGCTGAAAACGGAGCTTGATGTGCTTAGTTTTAAAGAAACTTGTTTCAAAAAGAATAGTTTAAAAAAGAAATTGTTCAGCAAAAAGCTATTGGCAGCTTGTTGCTTGGTAATAGGTGTTTCTGCTTGTTCATCAACCGATGAAGAAGAGGATAAAAGCCAGCTTGTTGCTGAGCTTACCGATATAAGCCAGCAGTTCAAGCCTGAAATCCTATGGGAAAAAAGTGTAGGTGACGGGGTAGACGGATATTTTTCACGTTTAAAACCAGTCGTTGCTTACGGCAAGGTTTTTAGTGCAAGCCGTGACGGTGATGTTGTAGCTTTTGATGTTGAATCAGGCAAGGAACAGTGGAAAGTTGATCTGAGAGATGTTGATGATAATCAAAGTTTTTTCGCAAGGAAAAAATCTGCTTTATTGAGTGGTGGTCCAATAGCCGGAATTGATCGTGTTTTTATAGGTAGTGAAAATGGTGAAGTTTTTGCGCTGGATGCAAATACAGGTGAATTGATTTGGCAGAGTAAAGTTAAAGGTGAGGTTATTGCTGCACCTGCAATTGATGCTGGTATTCTGGTTGTTAATACCTCTTCAGGCATTCTTAAAGCGTTTAATGCCTCTGATGGAACAGACGTTTGGACAGTTGAGCAAGAAGTACCCCCCTTAAGTTTAAGAGGAGTCAGTCCACCTGTAATTGCTTCCGGTGGCGTGCTTGTCGGCTCTGCTGATGGCAGTTTAAGTGTGTATCTGTTAGAAAAAGGTCAACAGGGTTGGTCAACAGAGGTGGGTGAAGCAACAGGTTCAACCGAATTAGAACGTGTTATTGATGTCGATGTTGCGCCGCTGATTTTTGGTGATAAAATTTATGCTATTTCTTCTAAAGGTAATTTAACCGCTGTTGATTTACGTTCAGGCCGTGTGCTTTGGAAACGTCAATATTCATCTTATCGTCAATTATCCATTGGTGGTAATGTGCTGTATTTGACTGATATTAAAGGTCATGTATACGCAATTGATAGAAATACTGGTTTAGAGCGTTGGAGTCAACTTTCTTTAACCAACCGTGGTGTAACCGGGCCTGTTCCAGTAGGTAATTATGTTGTAGTCGGTGATTTTGAAGGCTATTTACATTGGCTTGATCAAAATTCTGGAGAAATAGTTAGTCGATATCTTGTTGATAGTAGCGGTATTTACGCAACACCTAACGTCAGTAAAGAGATTTTATATATTCAATCCAGAGACGGTGATTTACAGGCTATTAAAACGCCATAGATTAATATTGAGCTTGGAGTAATAATCTCTAGGTAGTTTTTAAGAACGGCCTCACTTATTTCAATTGATTGGAAATAAGTGAGGCCGTTGTTTATTATAACTATACCAATCTTAATCCATTGGTATTAAACCTTGGCAATTTTAAATTTGATTGCTAATTAAAGAATTTTTGAGGTAAACATGCTTCCAGTTGTCGCACTTGTTGGGCGCCCTAACGTTGGTAAATCAACACTTTTTAATCGCCTTACCCGTAGTCGTGATGCTTTGGTTGCTGATTATCCCGGTTTAACCCGTGATCGTCAGTATGGTCAAGCTGAAGTTGAAGAACATCCTTTCATCGTTATTGATACAGGTGGTATTCAAGGTAATGAAGAAGGCATTGATGCTTTAATGGCCCAGCAGTCGCTGATGGCGATTGAAGAGGCTGATGCGGTATTATTTATGGTTGATGCCCGCGCGGGTTTAACCTCTGCTGATCAAGGCTTAGCGTCTTATTTGAGAAAACAGAACAAAAAAGTTTTTCTGGTGGCGAATAAAGTTGATGGTATTGATGCCGATTCAGCTGTAGCAGAATTCTATTCATTGGGTATTGAAGGCTCTGTTCATCAAATTGCTGCTGCTCATGGTCGTGGAGTTACGCAATTATTAACGCTGGCACTTACACCGCATATTGAAGCACTATCACAATCTAAAGCATTAGAAAATGATGAATTTGCCGTCGACCAATTGTCTGATGAAGAGCTTGATGCACAAAATATTGCGCAGGCCCCTGACGAAAATGACAAAATTAAATTAGCGATTATCGGCAAGCCGAATGTCGGTAAATCGACCCTGACTAATCGCATTCTTGGTGAAGATCGTGTAGTGGTTTTTGACGAGCCTGGCACAACACGCGATAGTGTTTATATTCCAATGGAACATAATGGCAGAGAATATACGCTCATTGATACCGCGGGTATTCGTCGCCGTAAGAATGTTACTGATGTAGTAGAAAAATACTCAGTGATCAAAACTTTGCGGGCAATTGAAGATGCCAATGTTTGTTTATTAATTATTGATGCCCGTGAAGGTATAACCGATCAAGATTTAAGTTTACTTGGTTTTATTCTCGAAGCAGGCCGTTCATTAGTGCTGGCGGTAAATAAGTGGGATGGTCTTGATGATCATGTTAAAGAACGTATTAAAACCGAGTTAGATCGTCGTTTAGGTTTTATTGATTTTGCACGTATTCACTTTATTTCAGCTTTGCATGGCACGGGTGTCGGGCATTTATATGAGTCTGTAGAAGAAGCGTTTATTTCAGCAACTAAACGTATTTCAACGTCTATGGTTACAAAGGTCTTAGATATGGCGGTTTATGATCATCAACCACCAATGCATCAAGGTCGTCGTATTAAATTAAAATATGCGCATGCGGGTGGTTATAATCCTCCAATTATCGTTATTCATGGTAATTTAGCGAAAAAATTACCCAGTTCTTATAAACGTTATTTAATGAATTATTATCGTAAATCCTTAAAAATAATGGGGACACCGATCAGAATTCAGTTCAGGGAAACCAGTAATCCATTTGCTGGTAAGAAAAAGTTAACTTTTACTGAGCAAAAGAAAATGGCCAGAGCAACTCAGGGATATAAAAAAGACTAAATCATTCCGATAAAGAAACCATCAAAACGCATACGTTTGATGGTTTCTTTGTCTGTAACTCTTTAATATATAAATTGATTGTTTTATTTTAATTGTCAATATATTCACTAATGTTCGAATTTAGTCATTGCATCTTTTGATTATTTTGCTACTGTAAATTGTATTCTGAATTATTAATTTGTGGTCTTAGGGAATTATGTCAGTACATTCAACTAAAGTGGATATGGCAAATCGTCTCAATCGTAATTTAGGTTTCTTGCAAGCTGGAGCCACGGTTACTATTGATGTGATGACCCCTGCGGGACAAAAAAGTAAATTCAGAACCGTTTTTATTGGATATTTGCAAAAGCAGTATGTTCTCATTCAATTTCCTGAAGCAAAAAAATTAGGCCCATTTGGTCAATACCTCACGCAAGGTGTAGGAATAACCGTGCGTGGCTTAATTGAGGGACATGAAGGGGCTGTGGTTGGCTTTGTCAGTACAATTAAGCAAACCATACAAATACCGTCACGTTTGTTGGTTCTTGAATTTCCTAAATCGGTTAGTCTTCAATATTTACGCTCAAGTAAGCGTATACATACTAAAATTGAAGCGAAAGTAAAATTTAACAATGAATATTGGAAAACTGTTATAACCGATATTTCAATCACTGGTTGTCAGCTTTTCATCAGCAGAGGTGAAAAATTAGCTTCATCAACAGATAAATATGTTGAAGTTGTCATTGAGGATTTTGAGGGGATGAGTAACCTTAAAATGATGGCTAAAGTGTGTAGCATAAAAAAAATACCGGATGGAATTTCTATTGGCTTGCAGTTTAAAGATGTGAGTAAAAAGGAAGTTACTAAACTATTACATCATACTATTACGCTCGAAGATTAAAAGTTACTCCTGGCGCTTTACTAGTAGACTGCTAGTAGATTTCTAGTAGATTACTTGAATCTATTCGCTTTTAATTTAGGTTCTTGTTTCATTAACCAGAGAGTCTTAAATTACTGAATATTCTTTACTTGGGAAACAATGTGGCCGTCGTTTACCTGTATTGTTAATTCATCTCCAATCGCCACTTCATTCACTTTTCGAATCACTTTATTGTTGCTATCTCGGGTAATGCTATAACCGCGGGCGATTGTCGCCAAAGGGCTGATTAAGTGAAGTTGTTCAATAACATGGACAAACTTTTCTTTCTTCAGTTGAAAGCTGTTATTTAATGCATTTTTCAATCGTAGTTCATTGTTTTTTATACATTGAGTTTGTTGCTCAATACGTTTTAAGGGCGATAAACTTAATAAATGTTTATTCAATTGTTTAGGTTTAATGCTCAAACTTTGATGTTTACGTTGAATAGCCTGTGTTAAGCGTAAATTGAGTTGATCTGCTTTTTGTTGTTGAACTTGTAGTTGCTGAGCCGGGTGAACACGTGTCAGACGATGTTGTAAAGCTAAATGTTGCTGATTATTTTCAGCAATCTTCCGTTTAAAAGCATTAAATGTTCTTTGTTTTAAAACTGATATTCTGGACAATAATTCGCTGTTATCTTGTGAGACTAATTCTGCAGCTGCTGATGGTGTTGCAGCACGTAAATCAGCGCAGTAATCAGCTAAAGTGGTATCAATTTCATGACCGACTGCACTGATAGTCGGGAGATTACTATGATAAATGGCTCTTACAACCGATTCTTCATTAAAACTCCATAAATCTTCTAATGAACCACCACCACGGCCGATGATCAAAACATCACATTCTTTTCGAAGGTTGGCTTGATTTATGGCGTGAGTAATATCGGCTGCAGCGTATTCTCCTTGAACGAGTGCCGGGTAAATTATGGCTTTTATAGAGGGGTTTCGTCGTTTAAGTACGGTTAAAATATCTTTTACAGCGGCCCCGGTAGGTGATGTGACTATGCCTACGCAACGCACATGCTCAGGAATGGTTTGTTTTGTATGAGCTGAAAATAGTCCTTCAATATTCAGTTTATTTTTCAGTTGTTCATATTGCTGTTTTAACAAGCCTTCGCCAGCATCTTCCATTTGTTCAATAATTAATTGAAAATCACCACGCGGTTCATACAAAGATACTTTTGCTCTGACTAAAACTTGTTGGCCATTCCTAGGTAAAGAGCTTGGTAAAGAGCTAGGTACAGAGCTAGGTAAAGAGCTAGAGAAAGTGCCAGAGCCCCGCAGAGAATTTTGTGAGCTATTTGCAGAAAGGCGTACCCTTCTATTATTTCCCTTGAACATCGCACAACGAACTTGTGATTTGCTATCTTTTAACGACAAATACCAATGTCCAGAACCAGCACAGATGAAATTGGATATTTCACCACATAACCATACTGTATTTAATTCACTTTCCAATATAAACCTTACTTTTTTGGTCAGTTCGCTTACTTGTAATATATGCTGTTGGCTCATAGAAATAACTACTTTTGTCCAGAATGCTCAATAATCTTCAATTATTATATAATTGTTATCGCTTGTTATTAAAATCATTTCTATTTTTTTATTCTTTTTTGTAATTTTAAACAAATTTAAGTTTACCTAAACAGATAAAACGGTTAAAATTCTGTCGCAATATTTACTCCCAATCCTTAACTCTGGTGAAATGTTGCGATGCTAAGAATTGCCCAAGAAGCTTTAACTTTTGATGATGTTCTACTTGTACCTGCCCATTCAACGGTACTTCCCCACACTGCCGATTTAAAAACGCGCCTAACCCGTAAAATTAACTTGAATGTGCCTATGATTTCTGCGTCAATGGACACAGTAACCGAAGCTCGTTTGGCTATTACGGTAGCTCAAGAAGGTGGCATAGGTTTTATCCATAAAAATATGACAATTAGCGAACAAGCTAAAAATGTCTCTCAAGTAAAAAAATACGAAAGTGGTATCGTTTCTGATCCTGTAACGGTAAGCGCAGGTGACTCTATTGAGAAAACTATGCGTAAAGCAGATGAATCAGGCTTTTCTGGTTTTCCTGTCGTAGATGCTGAAAATAATTTACTCGGTATTATCACCGGCCGTGATTTACGTTTTGAAACTGATTTAAGCAAACCTGTATCTGCCTTGATGACAGTTAAAGAAAAATTAGTAACAGTCAAAGAAGGTGCAGCCCGTAAAGAAATTCTTGGTTTAATGCACGAACATCGTATTGAAAAGATATTGATGGTTGATGATGCATTCAAATTAACCGGTTTGATCACCGTAAAAGATTATCGAAAAGCAGAAAGTAAACCAAATGCCTGTAAAGATGAATTAGGTCGTTTACGTGTAGGTGCTGCTGTTGGTGTTGGTGCAGGAACGGATGAACGTATTGACGCGCTTGTGGTTGCTGGTGTTGATGTTTTATTGATTGATACTTCGCATGGTCATTCGCAAGGTGTATTGGATCGAGTAAAAGAAACCCGTGATAAATATCCCGAATTGCAGATTATTGCCGGAAATGTGGCAACAGGTCCAGGTGCAAAAGCGTTGGCTGATGTAGGTGTTGATGCTGTTAAAGTTGGTATTGGCCCTGGTTCTATTTGTACAACACGTATCGTCACGGGTGTTGGTGTTCCACAATTAACGGCTATTTCAGATGCAGTTGAAGCACTTAAAGGAACTGATGTTCCTGTTATCGCTGATGGCGGTATTCGTTATTCGGGTGATATTGCTAAAGCCTTAGTTGCCGGTGCTCATTGTGTTATGGTTGGCAGCATGTTCGCCGGTACGGAAGAATCACCGGGCGAAGTTGAACTCTATAAAGGCCGTTATTACAAATCATATCGTGGAATGGGCTCGTTAGGTGCAATGAGTCAGAAGGAAGGTTCAAGTGATCGATACTTCCAAAAAGCTGATGGTGAAGCCGATAAATTAGTACCGGAAGGTATTGAAGGTCGTGTTGCTTATAAAGGCCCTGTTGCGGCAATTATTCATCAGCAAATGGGTGGTTTACGTTCATCTATGGGCTTAACTGGCTGTAAAGACATTGAAACTATGCGTACCAAGCCCGAGTTTATGAAAATAACCTCTGCGGGAATGGGAGAGTCACACGTACACGATGTCACCATAACTAAAGAAGCGCCTAACTACAGAACAGGCGCTTAATCTTTAATAAGCGCATTAAAAAATTATTTGCAGGCTGAGCTTTCTATCTTAAAGCTCAGCCTGTTTTTTTTAGAAATAGACGAGAAAAACAGGAACAAAAAGCATGAGTAAAAGTACCAGCAGAGACATTCATGATCACCGTATACTGATATTAGATTTTGGTTCGCAGTATACTCAGTTAATCGCACGTCGTGTCCGTGAAATTGGTGTTTATTGTGAGCTATGGGCTTGGGATGTAACAGAAGAACAAATTAAAGAATTTAAACCTAGCGGAATAATTCTTGCTGGTGGCCCTGAAAGTGTCACTGAAAATGATTCTCCTCGTGCCCCTGAATACGTTTTCAATGCTGGAGTGCCGGTATTGGGGATTTGTTACGGCATGCAAACTATGGCCGAGCAACTTGGCGGCGCTGTACAAAGTAGTACACACAAAGAATTTGGTTATGCTGCGGTTGAATTGATCGCCAAATGTGCGTTATTTGATAAAGTTGAAGACAGTGTTGGCGAAAATGGTAATGCTTTGCTTGACGTTTGGATGAGTCATGGCGATAAAGTTTCCGTTATTCCTCAAGGTTTTGAAACTACTGCTCAAACATCAAGTTGTAAATATGGTGCAATGGCTAATGAAGCTAAGAAATTTTATGGTGTACAATTTCACCCGGAAGTTACCCACACTAAACAGGGTTCACGTATTTTAGAAAACTTTGTGGTAAATATTTGTCAATGTGAAAAATTGTGGACATCAGCCACTATCATTGAAGATGCTATTGCAAAAATGAAAGTTCAGATTGGTGATGATGAGGTTATTTTAGGCTTATCTGGTGGTGTTGATTCCTCAGTAGTGGCAATGTTATTGCAACGGGCTATTGGTGATAAACTGACGTGCGTTTTTGTTGATAACGGTTTACTTCGTTTGGATGAAGGTCAGCAAGTTATGGATATGTTTGGCGATCATTTTGGGTTAAAAATTATTCATGTCAAAGCTGAAGATCGTTTTCTTGACCGATTAGCTGATGAAGCTGATCCGGAGAAAAAACGTAAAATTATCGGTAACGTTTTTGTTGAAGTTTTTGATGAAGAGTCGAAAAAACTTGATAACGCAAAATGGTTGGCTCAAGGCACCATTTATCCGGATGTTATTGAATCAGCAGCATCTAAAACGGGTAAAGCCCATGTGATTAAATCTCATCACAATGTGGGTGGTTTACCTGATGACATGGAATTAGGTTTAGTAGAACCTCTACGTGAATTATTTAAAGATGAAGTACGTAAAATTGGTCTGGAATTAGGTTTACCTTATGACATGCTTTACCGTCACCCATTTCCAGGGCCAGGTTTAGGCGTACGTGTTTTAGGTGCGGTGAAAAAAGAATATTGTGACTTGTTACGTCGTGCAGATGCTATTTTTATAGAAGAATTACATAAACACGACTTGTATCATAAAGTGAGTCAGGCCTTTACGGTATTTTTACCCGTACGTTCGGTTGGCGTTATGGGCGATGGTCGTAAATACGATTGGGTGGTAAGTTTACGTGCGGTTGAAACGATAGATTTTATGACAGCCGCCTGGGCGCATTTACCTTACGATTTTCTGGGATTAGTTTCTAATCGTATTATTAATGAAATTGATGGTATTTCCCGCGTGGTATACGATATTTCAGGTAAACCCCCTGCAACAATCGAATGGGAATAATCTTCAATAATCTTCAATAGTCTTCAATAGTCTTCAATAATATTCAATAATATTCAATAATCTTTAATAATATTCCTGTTTAATATTAAAAGCCTCACTTGTTGAGGCTTATTTGGTTTCAATAATTAGATTACCTGAAATTAATTATTGTACGAAATTCGTACAAACATATTGCAAAATAACATATTCATGTTTATTATCGGATCTCTTAATAGTATTTAACAAGGATGTTTGAATATGATCATATCTAAAATTATTAAATAATATCATTTATCTTAAATTATTTATCTTAAACCACTTATCTTAAACCATTAGTCATACGTTATTGGTTTTAACAACGGATGAATAAAACACTCTCTTAGTGTTCGAAATATTTCAGCAGAATGACCCGTTATTTATGTTAATTGTGCTAGGTAATTTAGTATTTGGTAAATGAGTAAGAGAAATAAAACGATCCAGCAAAATATATTTACTTTGTAGTACAACCTTAGGTTAGGTTGGTAGGGAAATAATCATGGAAGAAATTGCAAATCAAACTTCAGTAAATCAAAAGTTGACCCTTTTGGGTTCTATATTAATTGGCTTGGTTAGTGTTAACATTTTAACCAGCACTTTAACCAGTAATGTTATAGTTATACCTGAACAGTTTTCAAACCATCAAACTAAAAAAGATGTTGCTTTGCAATATGTTGCAGATTTTAAGTGCGATAATATTGTTAAATCCAGTGTATTCTGGTTGAACAGTGATTCAGTTGAGACTGTTAAAAGCATTAACACGACACGTAGCGTATTAATTTACCAAAATCAAAATAGTATTGAAGTTACGGCTTCAAGTAATACACGCGAACATTCAACATATTCAAC
>JABSOJ010000618.1 GCA_013216005.1 Alteromonadaceae bacterium
CGCGTATCCGCGAGAATGTTGTATGCCTGTTTGTCAGAGAAAACCGGCGATCCACGCAGATGAGGGAAATTACGCTGGATAATTACTTTATTTTTTAGTAATATCGCGTTTTTATTATACGGTTTTGCAACTGAACAACATTGGAAGTTAATAATGCTAAGACATTTATTTATACTCATCCCATTATTTCTATTATCAACGGCTTTAAATGCAAAAGAAGCTACGATACCCCTTAAACACTTTAATCAAATGCCGATGGTTAAATTACCAAGCATTTCTCCAGACGGTAAACATATTGCGAGTATATTAAATCAGGGAGATTTAACCCAGGTTGCGATTTTTCCATTTGAAGATAAAACTAAAATGCAGGTTTTATTGCAATTAGGTGGTGAAAAGTACCGTATAGAAAGTATTGACTGGGCAAATAACGAACGGATTTTAGTGACTGTTACTCAACCTTTACGTATAGCAGATTGGAACGTAAGGGTTAGAACAACGCATATTTATTCGGCCAAAATTGATGGCAGTGACGTTTTCGAAATTAGAAAGAAAGCGCGTGACACTAAAAAAACGACTTTTTATCGATATAGCCCGGATTTGTTGAGCTTACTTGAAGAAGAACCCGATCATATTCTGGTCACTATGAATGATGAAAGAGATGATAACTATACTTCTGTTTTTAAAGTAAATGTCACTAACGGTGATTTTGAAAAATATCTACCAAACACTAACCGTATTGTCAGATGGGGAGTTTCATACACAGGTGAAGTTCTGTTAGGTGTGGGAGTTGATAAAAATCACAGAGTGAATACGCGATATATTTATACGCGTAAAAACGTTGATTCACAATGGAAGATGGTTAAGTCTTACGAAGCATATAAAACAAATACCTTTGATGTAGTTGCGTATGAGTCAAAAACTAACAGTATTATTGTAATATCGGATTATAAACTTAAAAAAAATGCTTTATGGCGATTTGACATTGCCAGTGGCGAATATGAATTGCTTGGTGAAGCGCCCGGTACTTTAGATGTTACAAGTGCAATAATTCGTTTAGAAGGCAAAAAACGCCATGTAGTAGGTTTTAGATATAATGATAATTTTGTCAAACGCGTTTACTTTGATGAAAATAGCAATAAATTTTCTCAACAAATTACCTCATTATTCGGTAAAAGCAATCTACAGGGAAGCCTTTATGATTGGGATCGTAATAAACAGCGTTATATAATTTCAGTGGTCAGTGATTCAGTGCCACGCAAGTATTATATTTATGACAAGAAAGTTAATAAAATTAAACCTTGGTATACCCAGTTCCCTTATTTAGCTCGCGTCCAGTTAGCAAAAGTCCAACCTTTTGACTTTGAAGCCCGTGATGGCATGAAGTTACACGGTTACTTAACTTTACCTAACAATGTTAAAAACCCGCCGGTGGTTTTATTTCCTCATGGTGGTCCTTTCTCAAGAGATAGTCAGTACTTTGACCCTTTTGTTCAAATGTTCGCCAGTAAAGGTTATGCGGTTTTACAGGTTAATTTTAGAGGTTCTACCGGATACGGAAATAAATATAACACTGCTGGCTACCATCAGTGGGGTAAAAAAATGCAGACAGATTTAATGGATGCTATGGCCTGGTTAAAAGAGACTAAGCAAGCTGATACCGATAATGCCTGTATTGTAGGTGCAAGTTATGGTGGTTATGCAGCTTTAGCGGCGGGTTATCAAACGCCGGATAAATTTAAATGTATTGTCAGTATTGCCGGAACTGCAAATATGCAGTCGACTCTGAATGACTGGAGACGTTGGGGTTTAAAAAATTATATAGAAAATGCAGTGACAAGTGATGAAGCTGAGCTTGAAAAACTTTCGCCGGTAAATCATGCAAATAAATTTAAAGCGCCAGTGTTGTTAATTCATGGCAAGGTAGATACACGTGTTAGTTATTTTCAGTCCAAAGATATGTATGACGCGTTAAAAGATGCTGGAAAAGAAGTTGACCTCAAGTTATTTAAATATGGTACACATCACTTAAACGATGCTGTTAACCGAAGAGATGCGATGGAATTAATGGCTACATTTTTGGAAAAGCATTTAGATTAAATAGTTACATTTGGTTCGACTAGAACAGAAATGTTTATTTAAATAACAAAGACAATAAATATTACGTTTATTGTCTTTTTTTTACATGCCTATGCACTTTACTCAGGTTAGGCTATAACCTGACATTCCGCACCTAATAAAATATATATGTTTTTGGCTCTGTTGTAGATAATTGTTGTCCCTTCAAATGGAATTAAACTCAACCCTTATATCTAGTGCCCATCCATAAACGGATGTTTTTTCATCTGAACTTTAAAATTAGTCATCAAAATAATTTTAGTTTGTTGCC
>JABSOJ010000619.1 GCA_013216005.1 Alteromonadaceae bacterium
AAAACCAATTTATCGCCTAACCCTTTAAAAATATGGGATTCATCGAGGGACAACAGTATTATGGAACAGAGCCAAATTAATACCCGCCAGATATGGTTTAAATACCATAAATGCGTAACGGGTAACCGATGATTAAACATCAGTATGGAAAAAGGAAAGTACTAGAGTTAAAACAGCCCAGATATCACTTATGTATTAATAAAAAGTGATGTGATTGAGCGGTTAAATAATGGATTTAACTGTGGTAAGTGATGGTAGCAGAGTATAGGAATTACCGTCTTTCCAGCCGGAAATACGTGATGAAGATGTTTTACAACTTAATTGTTCATACCAGTTGAGAATAACGGGCGGGTTAATCAGATTTTTGAATAAGGTTGCGGTTAATGGAATTTCAAAAAATTCAATTTCTAAAACATAATTTGGTCTGGTTTGTATTTCAGTTGAAAATACTGTGGCCGTGGCTCTAAGCGTTCTGGGGAAAGTAAATAAATCTTCGCGTTCATCATTTTCAGTAAGCGTAAATTTTTGGCTTTCTAACTCAACAGGCTGAGTTTTTTGGCTTTCTAACTCAATAAATTGAATAGTGCTATCAATTTTATCATTAGAGATCGGCCAACTATTAGCTGTTTGAGCTAATATCAATAGAAACAAGGTTATTGTTAAATTGCGCCAAATATTAATGAAAAATACTCTCAGATCAGGTGTGTTACTAAAGGACTTTGATATATATAGTGTCTTTAGGCAGGATATCAAGGGTGATCACAAAAATTAATGGTCTGAAATGTGAAATGATGTCTGCCCGGAAGGATAGTGATCCGCTTTATTGCTTATTTTAAAGCGTGCAATTCGATGGTGTTTCTATTTTGGTATTATTCAGCTTTAAGTTTGCTGTCAGTATTTTCAAATCATTGCAAGTGATATTGTTATTATCTGTCAAATTAATAAATATCGCATTGGTTAAATTAAATATTGGCGATATTTCTATAATTTGGTTGCAGTTCAAAATTAAGTAGTTTAACGATGATAAGTGAGTAAAAGTTGAAATGTCGCTAATTTGATTATTGCTTAAGTCCAAGAGGGTTAATGATGACAAGTTCGTTAAGGTTGAAATATCACTAATTTGGTTATAGCTAAAATTTAAATAGTTCAATGATTTTAAGTTGGCTAATCCTGAAATATCACTGATCAAGTTATCACTCAAGGATAAGGAAGTTAACGACGTCGTGTTTTTTAGTATTGAGATATCTCTGATTTGATTGTTGTTCAATGACAAATAACTTAATGATTTCAAATCAATCAAAGCGGACAGATCACTAATTTTGTTGCTACTTAAAGATAAAAATGAAAGCGAGTTTAAGTTGGCTAATGCTGAAAGTTCGCTAATTTGATTTGTATCTAAAGCGAGATCGGTTAATGAATTCAATTTAGCGAGGCTGGAAATATCCTTTATTTGATTGTGGTACATCCACAGTTCATTCAATGAGGTTAAATTGGCTAAAGCTGAAATATCACTAATTTGATTGTAGCTAGCCCGTAATTGAGTTAATGAGTGTAAGTTCGCCAGCGCAGAAATATCACCGATTTTATTATTTTCTAAATATAATATGTTTAATAACGTTAAGTTAGCCAAAGGAGAAATATCAGTAATTTTGTTTTCTTCTAAATATTTATTAACAAGAATATCACCCAAATACAGTGTTTTCAGAAAATATAGGTGTTCTATCCCTGTGAGATCGCTAATATCATGTGAATTACAATCAAGGGAAATCATTTTGCTAATGAGAGACCAATCATTATTTATTGCTTCTTCTAAAACACAATTTTTTAAATTTGGATCAACGAAAGGGATATCAGTTATGTATTTAAAAACTTGATTTTTTCTATGGGCGAGAGAGATATTGTCTTTGGTAGAAAAATCTTCGGTATAAAATTTTTCAGTATAAAAATCAGTGGTATAAATGTCATCAATAAAAAGCTCATAGGTATAAATGTCGCTGGCTGTTTCATCAATATAATTCGAACTTAGTTCAACAGGTTGTGAATTTTCAGGGGGGATCGGTTTTAATGGTTGTGTGACTGGCTGCGTGAGTATAGCTGTTGAATTTTTGTTGTCGTCATACCCACCGTCTTTGCAAGCAATGAGTAAAAGAAATGTGGTGAATAAAAAAAGATAAAGTCGAATATTCATATATAAAATCCTTGTTATATGTATGCTTCATTACCTTGATAATAAGAAAAATTTAATTCTCATTCGCATTTGCATAACCGTAGGTTACAAGGACTATAAATTAAATACAAGATCTATTGAATATTCGGCACTGACCATATAGGCTAAATTAGGGTTACAGTTCAACAATGTTTTCTGTTAATTTACATGAGTTCAA
>JABSOJ010000620.1 GCA_013216005.1 Alteromonadaceae bacterium
AATCTAAATCTACACCTGAAGCATCTTCCATTGTACGGAAAAAGTCTGCTGGTGTTGGACGTTTGAATTTCCAGCGTCGAGAATATTCTTTAAAAGCAAAATCAAATAATTCACGACCCATAATTGTTTCACGTAAAATATTTAATGCAGTAGCAGGTTTACCATACGCATTATTACCAAATTGTAGAATTGACTCTGAATTAGTCATGATTGGTACTTGATTAGTACTTTTCATATACTTGGTGATGTCATTTGCATGACCACGACGAGAAGGATAACCTTCTTCCCATGCTTGTTCTGCCAAAAACTGTACAAATGTATTAAGACCTTCATCCATCCAGGTCCACTGACGTTCGTCTGAATTGACGATCATTGGGAAATAGTTGTGACCTACTTCATGAATAATAACACCAATTAAACCATATTTAGTACGATGGGAATAAGTTTTCTCACCCGTTTTTTTATCTAAAGTTGGACGTGGACCATTGAAAGTTATCATTGGGTATTCCATACCGCCAACAGGTCCATTTACCGAGATTGATACCGGATAAGGGTAATCAAAGGTATATTTACTGTATTGTTCCATGGTGTGAATAATCGCTTCAGTCGAATATTGCTCCCATAAAGGATTACCTTCATTAGGATAATATGACATCGCCATTGTATTGGTGCGATTGTGTTTATAACCTTGAGCATCCCAAATAAACTTACGGCTGGAAGCAAAAGCAAAATCACGAACATTTTTTGCTTTGAAGTGCCATGTTTTGGTCTTGGATGAGCGAGATTTCTCATTTTCCAAAGCTTCTTCGGCAGTTACAATTAGCACTGGTTTTTTAGCCGTTTTCGCTTTTTCAAGGCGTTTGCGTTGCGTTTTGGTCAGCACTTTTTTAGGATTCTGTAATACACCTGTAGAAGCAACAATATGGTCGGCCGGTACCGTAATTTTTACATCGTAATCGCCAAATTCTAAAGTAAATTCGCCTGATCCGACAAACTGCTTATTTTGCCAGCCCATTACATCGTAATAAGCAGCAGCACGAGGGAACCAGCTAGCGACTTCATATAAGTAGTTATCGTCTTTTTTAAAGTACTCGTAACCTGAACGACCGCCTAAAACTTTTTGTTCATGCAGTTGGTAATTCCAGTTGATGTTTAACTTTATTTTGTCACCAGATTTTAATGGCTTAGGTAAATCTATGCGCATCATGGTGCCATTAATTACATAATGTAATGGTTTATTACGGTGGTCCGTTACTTTAGAAATGTTATAACCGCCATCAAATTTCGATGACTCAATAATGTTACGAAAGCCTTTATAAGTGATATTTTTCTTAGCTGGAGCTGTACGGGACATCTGTCCGACGGCATTACGTTTCTTTTTATTTTGATCTAGTTGCATCCAAAGATAACGTAAAGTATCAGGAGAATTGTTTTTATAAGTTAATGTTTCAGCGCCCGTTAATTGCTGTTTTTCATCATCAAGTTTTATTTCAATATCATAATTAACTTGTTGTTGCCAGTAAGCGTGACCTGGAGCTCCAGAAGCTACTCGGTATGCATTAGGTGTTGGTAATGACTCTTCCAATTGACGAAATTTATCACTCGCCGATGAGTTGTTTGCTATTGCACTGCCCGAGGCGGCAACACACAAGCAAATAATCGCAGACTTAATAGATTGTTTCATGCGGTTCCTAATTAATGGGTTTAAAATTAATGTATACACTGCCAGCTTATAACATATTCGTATGTACTAGGTTAAGGTTGTTATAGGTAAAAATGCGATAAAGTGCTGGATATTTGAGATTAAAACCCGTTTTTTACATGAGTTGGTCATATTATTAAAATTTTAGAGTAGATAATAGAATGAGTCAGTTATCCCTTTTTATTCAAGATAACAATGCAAAATGTTATTCAGAGCTTCTGTTAACGTGCTTATTGTTAACCCTCGACTTTTCAATCTTGAGTTTCCCAATATGTCAGGGAATCGAACCATAAACGTTTTAGCTAGCTTGATGCGCTAACGTATGATCCAAGCCTAAAAGCTGATTTCTCTGCATCATTTCGGTTTTCAGGTTCTTTCCCTAGCTTGTAACCACAACAGGTTGTTATTCATTTCTGAGTGCCTTTTGGGTTATCAATTGATTTGCTAGTTTTGAACTTGGTTTTGATTTTATGTTTTAAAAAAGTGATTTTTGAAGTGCTGATTTTTAAAGGGATGCGGTGCGCCCCCGTTTAGAAATACGGGGTAAAGTCTTTTTAAACTCCTGACCTTTTTTGATTTTTGAAAAGTTAGTTTCTCTCTATTTTTTTGGCTATGTTCCATAATGCTGTTGTCCCCCATATGCAGCAGCCAATATTTGCTGCTTATCTAGCTTTGCGTTA
>JABSOJ010000621.1 GCA_013216005.1 Alteromonadaceae bacterium
TTAAAAAATGGTCATCCTAAAAAGGTAAAATAGTTGTTTAAAATCAGACGGAAGGTGCTTAACTAAGTGCCATTCGGGTCAGAGTAAACTTAAGTTGGAAGTCAATAAAATAGCGGAAATAATTTAAGTTTACTCTGACCCCACTTTTATGTGAGTCCACTGTTATGACCTCTTTTTTATGATTCTTTTTTATTAGAAATTTGATTTTACGGGATTTGATTTATGGCGCAGAAATATGTTCAACGCAGTTTCATTCTTTGGTTAATGCTCTTTAGTCTGTTATTCAGTTTTTTTTCATTTCATGTTTCTGCTAGTTTTGATGAAGTACCTGCTCAGTTTTTATCGAGAGTTCAAGTTCAATACAAGCAACAATGTGCGGTTTGTCATGGTGATAATGCTCAGGGAAATATATCGTTAAATGCGCCGGTATTAGCAGGACAATATGCCTGGTATTTACAGCGGCAGTTGAATAATTTTGCCGTTGAACTTCGTGGTATTCATGTTGATGATAGTCACGGGAAAGCAATGGTTGTGATTGCTAAGCAGCTGAAGTCTCAACCAGAAGAGCTTTTACAATTAACTGCTTATATCGAGTCATTGTCTTCTGTGGCAATAGCTTCTTCATCGGCAACTAAATCATTTCTTCCTACGAATGAAGCCAACATTAAGGCTAAGCTCAAAAATGGTAGTCGTTATTATCAAGCTAAATGTGGTGCTTGTCACGGCGGTGTAGCGCAAGGAAATAAATCTTTTAAAGCACCTGAATTGGCAGGACAAGACACCGATTATTTAAAACGGCAAATGAATAACTTTGTTAAAGGGATCAGGGGGAACAGTAAAAAAGACAAACTGGGTCGTCAAATGGCGATGATGGCTAAAACAACTCAGGGGAAAGAGTTGGATGATATTTTGTTTTATATTTCTCAGCAGAAGTAGTCCCGGGCAATGTTAAAAGCTATGTCTAAAGTTATGTTTAAGCTTATATTTAAGTTTGCAGCTATTTTTACTTGTTTGTTTATATTTAAAAGTAGTTTTGCTGTCGAGTTTGATTCATCAGAAAGCTCTTTAGAAAAAGGAGAGTTTCAATTATCAACAAGATGCCCGCCGAGTTTTGAATTAGTTATGTCTGATTCAACAATATCTGATTCACCATTACCTAAGTCAACAGAACCTAAGTCAACAGGACCTGAATCAAGTCAGTCTCAAGCAAAACAGCAAAGTGTTTGTCGCTTAGTTAATCAATATCAGTTCTATAACTCAGTACAGGGACGAGGTGTTGGCGGTACACAAACCTCTTTACCTAAACACCGGGATGGTTTTACCCCTGAGCAGATAGATTTAGGACGATATTTGTTTTTTGATCCACTACTTTCAAAGGACGGTTCAATTTCTTGTGCCAGTTGTCATCAACCTGATAAAGGTTTTAGTGATGATTTAGACCGAAGTATTGGTATTACCGGCAACAAAGTAGCTCGCAGTTCACCGACACTGTGGAATGTTGCTTTTTTAGATAAATTTTTCTGGGATGCACGTGCAACAACATTAGAGCAACAAGCACTAGGTCCATTATTTGATGCTGAAGAAATGGGTAATACCCCAGAACAATTATTAAAAAGCTTAAATAATAATAAAAGTTATTTAAAGCTGTTTTCTCAGGCATTTCCACACTCTGTTACCACGAAACCCAGTACTGTAAAGCTTGCCACAATAAAGCCTGGCACAATAAAGCTTGCCACAATAAAGTTAAGCCAGGTGTATACCGCCCTAACGGCATTTCAAACCTCGCTGATATCACTTAATAGCCGGTACGATCGCTATGCCCACGGTTACAAACAGGCATTAACGAAAAGAGAAATTGCTGGGTTGAATGTTTTTCGCTCTTTTGTCGCTCGTTGCGCTGAATGTCATCAACCGCCTTTATTTACCAATAATCAAATTGCCGTCATTGGTACGCCAGAGCCAGAAGGTCGTGTTTTTGATATGGGGGCAGAAAAAACCTATGCCAATAATAAAAACGCAGCAAAACTTCGGGGTGGTTTTAAAGTGCCAACCCTGAGGAATATCGTTAAGACCGCCCCGTACATGCATTCAGGTAGATACGATAATTTACTTGATACGGTTAAATTTTATAATGATGGCAGAGGTAATTCGGTACCTGAAAATGAAAAACTGTTATTACACTGGCATATTTCTGAGCCTGATTTAACGGATGATGAAATGGCCAGTATCGTTGATTTTCTTGGTGCATTAACCGATGAAAGTTTAACACCTAAAGTGCCGGAAAGAGTGCCTTCAGGGTTGAATGGCACTAGGTTAAGGGTTATTTGCAAATAAATCAATGGATTAGTGATGCGCATTACTTAACGTTCGGTTA
>JABSOJ010000622.1 GCA_013216005.1 Alteromonadaceae bacterium
TACGACTTTATACAAACTTTAATTTGATGGATGAATAACTAATGATATCCGTCGATTTAAAAGAACTACACCCAATGTTGTTTGAGTTGTTCCAAGTATCTGAAGAAACCACTCCAAATATGGATACGATAAGTATTTGATTTACGGTATCAAACTGGAGATAAAAAGAAATAGGACAAGGGTCATTAATAAACAGTTTTGTGCGGGGGAACTAAAAACATCCCCCGATGAACAAACAAAAACACTGAGTAAAACAGGATGAGGTAAACATTCTCATCAAGAATATATATTATACCAATTGGTATTACTTACAATTGTCCAGAGAGTTTGTAATATCTTAACCGCAGGAAAATCATGCCAGAAAACATTTCACAAATGTTGCCTTTGTGATGAACAGACACTTTCATCTGCTGATCGCTTAATTTCTCACCAATCACGTTACAAATATTAACCTGTTGTTATTTTTGGTCGATTCACAACATCATAAAAGCCATTCAGAACTCTCAACTAGTTAATGAACTCTCATCGGTATAGCTTGGTGGCTGCTTTAAAGGCTATTCAACCTTTTAGCCGTAAGAACAAATAACAGATAAAAAAGTTCTGATACTCGATTCCGCAGTTTTTTATTATTGACATTTGTGAACATCTAAATTTCATAGACTTGCACTTTTCTGTAAATATTTAAGGATTGTTAGCTGTTATATAACAATATGTTTTTAAAAGTCAACTTCTAAAAACTGCGGAATCGAGTGATAGAAACATAAAAGAGAAATATACATGAAAAATACTTATACAAAAACTTTCAAACGTTCGATTGCAGCCGTAGCTGTATCAACTGTTTTAGGCATGGGTGTTGCGAATGCCGACAATCTGGTAGGTACTGTTACCATTACAGGTGGCTATTCAGCAGATTATACTGTTAAAGCAGTTAATGTTGCAACGGGTACAAAACGTACTGTAGAACTTAATGCTGATGGTAGCTATCGTTTAACTAAAATGCCATCGGGTCAATATAAAATAAGCGTAATGAAAGGTGGTGATGTAGTAGCAGAAGATACAGCCCGTTCTTCTTTAGGTACAAACGCCGTAACAAACTTCGAAGTAGTTGAGACATCTAATACTGAAGTAATTCAAATTGTTGGTTCTTCAGTTGCCACTATTGATATTTCATCATCAGATTCTGGTTTAATTATGAGTGAAGTTGAAATTGACCGTATGCCAATTGCACGTAACATTACTGCTGTTGCAATGCTTGCACCTGGTGTTGTTAAGGGTGATTATGCTTTTGGTAACAGTGCTTCTTTCGGTGGTTCATCTGTAGCTGAAAATATATGTTACATAAATGGCATGGAAGTAACTAATACGCGTAATGGTTTAGGCTGTGGTCAATTACCATTTGAATTCTATAAAGAATTCCAGGTAAAAACTGGCGGCTATTCAGCTCGTTACGGTCGTGCAACAGGTGGTGCGGTAAACGCAACAGCTAAAAGCGGTACCAATGAGTGGGAATTTGCGGCAACAGCGACTATTACTCCTGATTCATTAAGAAGTACTAATGAACAAATGTCTATTGGTGACGGTGGCACAGGTAATGTTTTCCGTGACATGAATGTTAACGAACAAAACAATAAAGAATTTACCGTATCAGTGGGCGGTCCAATCATTGAAGATAAATTATTTTTCTATGCATTAGTTAACCCTAGAGATTCATCTCGACAATTTGGCTGGAATACTTCTTTCTTCCAGGAATATTTTTCTCATAACCAAATACGCACCTGAGAATCATCAGGCGGTGATAACTTATTCTGGGGTGCAACATTAGACTGGGATATCAGTGAAGATCACCGTTTAAGTTATTTTGGATATTCAAACCGTAGTGATACCAAAGTAACGATTTATAACTGGGACATTGATGAAGGTCCGGTAAATGGCAAAGGTACAGAACTAGGTAATAATCTACGTAAACGTGGTGGTACAAACTCACAGCATCAGTTATACCGGTTATATTACCGATAACTTAATTGTTACTGCTATGGCAGGTTCAATTGAAGCACAATATGAAACTTCACCACTGAATCTAACGTGTGCCACAATAAATGACGGCCGTGACAACCCAGCTGTAGCTGCCGAAGCTTGTGGTCCCGGTGGTTCTTTTGGTGAAAATAAAGATACCAACAATCAAATTGCATTTGATATTGAATATCAATGGGGTGACCATACCATTACCGCTGGTTATGAGTTCCAAAAACGAGATACAACCCGAATTTCAAGACCTGTTGCAGGCCATACTTATACGGCTCTGTTGTAAATAATTGTTGTCCCTTCAAATGGAATTAAACTCAACCCTTATATCTAGGACTCTGTGACTAATT
>JABSOJ010000623.1 GCA_013216005.1 Alteromonadaceae bacterium
AACAGACCGCTCACCTGTTGGAATATCAAAGTATTTTAAAAGCGGGTGAAATCGAAAGTCCTCCACCAATACAACCAGAAGGTAAACGCGGTCGACCGAAGAGATCCAAGTCACGAAATTTGCTTGAACGATTACAAAATTATGAAAGTGATACACTCAGATTCATGACAGATGTAGACGTGCCATTTACCAATAATCAAGGTGAAAACGATTTGAGAATGGCAAAAGTTCAACAGAAAATATCAGGCTGTTTCAGAAGTGAACATGGGGCTAAAATGTTTTTTGGTCTTCGTAGTTACCTGTCTAGCTGTAAAAAGCAGGGCATCAGTGCATCCACTGCTTTATCGTTATTATTGAATGGTATGCTTCCAAATATATTTACCCCTGCTGAGTAGTTACAATTATTCTAATAAAGAACATGCTATATATGAAATTTAAAGCAGATTCAAATTTTCAAACCCTAACTGGTTACTCCCAGCTCATTAGCAACACAAGCGCACGAAAACAGCGACACCTGAATTTAAATCGCCTTCTTTTTAATTTTCAGAATTTAAGTATTAAATTCTGAAAATTTACTTAAATCTTCTTTGTATTTTAAATATAGTTTTTAATTACAAAAAACTAGATAACTAATACTTAATTAACAGAATAAAAATAGTAAGCTGGAATTTTGGTAAACGAGGAAATAATTAACTACATATATCCTTATTTAAACAGCTTACGTATATTATTCTGACTTTCTAGCAGCCCATTGAGTATGTTCTCTTGAAAAAGCTGTTTCACTATTAAAAACAAATTCAGATAAATCAGATTCCGTTTTAACTGATAAAGCCTCCCCTTTTATAAGCATAACTTCATGGGCAGTGAGTGCATATGATGAATTAAGTTCATTATGTTTTTTAGCTTGCAACCAAGTTAATACAGCTCCAGCAGCAGTAGCAATTACTTCTACAGGCAGACTGAATTCAGGATCTTTAACTCTATATATCAATAACGCAATAGCTATACTATGAAGAATAACAGAAACCCAAAACCATTGTTTTGCACGCCGCTTATTAAAAATAGATTTCAACGAATACCATTTCGCTTGATTGTCAATTCGCTGAGTTTTGTATATTTCTAACCTTGCTTCTACCCCCATTTTTCTAATGTCAGTCATAACATTTGAAATAGGTTCATGAATTCCAGCATCGGATTGTAATACACTAGAGAGGCTACGGTTTTGTTTTAAAATAGCTTTTAAATCATTTATGAATTGCTTTGCTACAACTTCACCATTTTCAGCATCACCATATGGTTCTGAACGCATACACCAACGCCATGAACGCGTTTTAACTGATTCAGCAACAGCGCGACCGTTATACCATTGGTCATCAGGCCTTTGAACTCTAAGAAATATTAAAATCCCTAGAGTAACAAGAAATAGGAAGGCTGACGATATTGCTCCTAATATATTGCTCGGCCAAATAAATGAAACTAAAGCTGCAAAAACCAATAGAATCAAATAACACCTAAGCCCTAAGAAATAGGTAGATTGAGCATCAATCGATGCTTTATCAGCCGACTGATATAGTCCAGGAAGTTTATTGCCAGACAGTTGACTCACGTGTAGTCTCTCACGGCTTTAATCACGCTAGCACTATTCCATCCAACCATCGGACAGACAGATGCATTTTGTACAATTAAAGGTACACGCTCTTGTCCCCAAGGGGTAATACCAATTATCGTTTTGTTTAAACGTTTTGCTTCATTTATTTCATATTCAATCCATGAGCTATGCGCAGCATACATACCGCCAAGTATTAAAACGACCTGTGCAGGATTAATCTGCCTTGTCATCCCCCTACTTAAGCCAGCAGATGTTGTATCAGTTAAAGCATTAGTACTCGGTACACTACAATTACTCCAACTAAAATTGGAAGCACTATTTAACCATTCTACTATTTTGTTGTAATGTGTATCGTATTGCCAAGCATGACTAATGAATACCATTCTATTTTTTAAATAAGGCACTATTTTTCTCCTTTAAGTACTTTATAATCTATGATTCAAATTTTTATTCAATTTGTTTTCTTTTGGGAAAACCAGAACATAATAAAAATATACGATTTATATTAAACCATTTTTTATAAAAATATAACTAAAATACAACATGTTATTTTAACAAAGCCTAAAGGTTTACTTCAATTAACAGAATAGTATTTATTTTGCCATTATTGTGAATCAACACCAGCAATTCTCGGTGATTTAACATTTACTAAAAAATAAAACGGACACCCACTCTAACAGCTTAAAAATAAAACGGACACCCACTCTAACAGCTAATTTTGGTACATTGATTAATGATTAATTACGTTGGGTGTCCTAAT
>JABSOJ010000624.1 GCA_013216005.1 Alteromonadaceae bacterium
AGGTTTGAACTCATGTAAATTAACAGAAAACATTGTTGAACTGTAACCCTAATTTAGCCTATATGGTCAGTGCCGTTATAGGTATAAATAGTGATAAAAATGAACAAAATGTCTGACTGTGGATAAATAATTGTGTACAGAAAAGTATTTAAAATCAAAGCAAAAAAAATTGGAAGTAAAGGGATACATAATTATAATCTAGTCAAAGGGCAACAAGTCAGTCTTACAATACCGGTTTTTACCCTAAAACCATACGTTTAAGCTATTAAATTGGCTAATGATTAACACTAGATAATTAGTTAATCAGAGAGTTACATTAGTCCGACGCCTGACTTATTTTCTTTTATGTCTACCAATGAACTTGGTCACGTTCTGAAACAGACGTCAGCATTTCAAGTTCATCTGATTTAATAAGTGTTTCTGTTTGTTCGATGACGCTTGCGAATAAATCATCACCTTGACCATTAGTTATACTGTTAAGCCCCACCCAAGCATTTCGACTTGATTTTTTGGCTGCGTACATACAATGATCAGCTACATCTACTACCTGTGTCCATGTTAAAGCTTCAGTTTCTTGTGTCGAAAAAGGATAGCTGGCAAAACCAATGGAGCAGGTTTTTTTAAGTACCTTGTCTTCTCCAACGTTATTTTCTCCCACGTTGCCCTCACCAGCCTTATATTCTCCAATATGAAAATCATGACTTTCAACAGTCTGCCTTAACCGCTCGGCTAATCCAGGTGCGTTGTTGCGTTCAGTAAAACGAGCGATAATCAAAAACTCTTCACCACCCCAACGGACCAAATAATCGGTTTCCCGAAATACCTGTTCAAGAATTTCTTTAATTTGGATTAACACCGCATCTCCAGCAGTATGACCATGAATATCATTTACCTGCTTGAAATGATCAAGGTCTACAAGAAAAAATATAAGATCTGACGCTTGTGGCTTTTCGGAATTTTTCCTTTCATTCCAATCATGGTATTTGCGCAATATCAGGGCAATATCATCTTCAATATTATTGATTAAGAAACGACGATTTTTCAGTCCGGTCAATTGATCGGTTAAACTCACTTGTTCTAACTGAGAATAAGCCTTTTGTAAATCTTCTGTTTTATTTTGTAATTCTTCAGTCTTGTTATGTAATTGCTGCGTGCGATCCAGCACTTTATTTTCTAGGTTACGATTGATGTCTAAAAGTTTTAGCTGGGTTTCAACCCGGGCTAATAACTCTTGTATCGATACGGGTTTACTCAGGTAGTCATTAGCACCAACAGCAAAACTGTGAACCATGTCATTCACTTGATTTTTTGCAGTTAGAAATATCACAGGGAGATCATTAATAGTATGGGTTTTGCGAATGATTTCACAAACTTCATAACCAGACATTTTTGGCATCATAATATCAAGTAACACCAAATCAAACGGACCTTGCTCTTTAAATGCCTGTAAAGCTTGTTCTCCACCACTGACTTCAACCAACTGATAATTTTGCACGGAAAGATGATTATGTAATACTTGACGGTTAACTGGTTCATCATCAACCAATAAAAGTCTAAAATTATTGGTTTTATCTTTTGGTTGGGGTTGTGAGTGAAATTGTGATTTAGAGAGAAGTAAAACATTTTCTGACGTTTCATCCTCCATCCAATGTAAACGTGCAATACTGCTGTTATCATTGGTATTGATCATCGCAAGCTCTTGCGCAATCGGTAAGGTAAAACTAAAGGTCGAACCCTTACCTAGAGACGATTCAACCGCAAGCACACCACCATGTAATTCTACCAGTTGCTTACTCACCGCGAGGCCTAAACCCGTACCACCCGAAATTCGGGTAGTTGCACCTTCCACTTGTTCAAAAGATTCAAATATCGTGCTCAATTTATCTTCGGGTATACCAATACCTGTATCGGTAACCTTTACCTTAATCCAACCATTTTCTGTTTTTGCTGATACGCTAATAAGGCCGTGTTCGGTAAATTTTATCGCATTACCGATGAGGTTATGCAATGTTTGTTGGATGCGGTTTTCATCTGCCTGAGCAGCGCAACAATCAACCGCAACATCATTAACCAATGCAATTTCTTTATCTCCCAGCAGTGGTCTTGATAGCGCAAGCACAACTTCCGTCATAGTATGTAAATCAATAGGTTTGGCATGCAATTCTAGATTATGGTTTTTCAGTTTAGAAAAATCGAGAATATCATTAACCAGATTCGCCAGACGTTTACCACTGGCCACCACCATGGCAAGGTTTTTATTTGCTTTATTCGGTAGTTCACCCGCAACACCATCCATTAAGGATTCAGCCAATCCAATAATACCGTTTAAAGGCGTGCGTAATTCGTGAGAGGTATTAGCCAGAAATTCA
>JABSOJ010000625.1 GCA_013216005.1 Alteromonadaceae bacterium
TTTAAGGTCCTTTTGGGGCTCAACAGGTTTTTCGTTATGGTATAAACGCCCTGAAAAAGAGATAAAGAGATAAAGAGCCCCAAGTCTATTTTTGGGTCTTCTTCATACCTAATTTTTACAGAGATCAAAATAAACTAAATGTTATGTACTTTTCTGTGCTTAATGCATTTTGGTAGAATGTAGGGTGGTAGCAGAAAATAAGACCAATTATCATAAATAACGGGCCTCTTGTTTATTACAAAACAAGCCAGTGTGGATAAATTTTCAAGAACAAGACATGTGATTGATTAGGGCATGGATACCGTAAGGTGAATAACACAGGATCAATTATCAAGCATTATCTGGCTATTGGAATTGAAAACAACGCGGTTATTAGATATTTAGTCCACATAAAAATGACTAGTCACTAATGCTAATTAGTATAAGCATGCTTTAAGAAATTTTATAGACATTATTTTTTTAAAACGCCTACTCCATCGATTCTTCGTTTATTGCTAGAGCTTTTTGAACAGTGGTGATATCAATAGTCAATGCCAACATCAGCAAAGAAACAATAATTTCCCGGACTTATGTTCATAAATTTATCTCATGCGTGAGATGCCTTTTAAAATTGCGGGACTGAATACAACTCGATATATCTAAATACGATTGATTATTATCATGTTTTTTATATATCACTCTTCTATTTTATTAATATTGTACATCATTGAAGTTAATATAAATGTCTTCTTTGCTATCAAAGTTAACAAAAGGTAACTATTTTTTGAAAACCCACTGAATTAACTCAATATCTTTCTGCATTCCTTAATTCACCGCCTTTATATCATATTATGAACACACTCACTCTAGGCTGTCGAAAACTCGTGCTTTTGGGGATTTTCAATTTACCAGTTTTTGACTTTACAAAGTATATATTTACTATCTATTGGATTTCCATAATTGTGCTGAAATTCATCATTTAGTGGCAAAATGCTATTTTCATTAATATCTTGTTACATCCAATGGGATAAATAGCATGTTATTCCGTCAATTTGGAATCTAAATGTAACAACAATCAAAACTGCAACAAGGTTAGAAAATCCAAAAAAAACGACGATAAATTGATTGAAAATGGTCATATTTCGACAGCCTACACTCACTCTTTCATTTAACCAAATCGTGGAATATTTCGCTTAAGTGTTTCGGAGCGTTGCAACTATTAAATTTCGCCTTTTTTGAGGAATAAATACTATATGGAATTTACAATCACATCTCGTATGGGTCAAACTTTTCTAATATTGCATAGGTTGTTTCCTTCATTCTTTTGGTAGAGTAACGAAAGATACCTATTCAATTCAGCGGTATAGGTATATACCCAAGCTCCTTGGAAATACAGATTCAGTGCAGAACTGAGTGCCATGGTCAAACCCCAAATAGCAGGTAAATAAAATAAGTATTATACCGACTTTTGATGTTCGTCTCTTTTTTAAATTTTACAGCCTTCCAAGATCCGACAGAACAAACTTATCTAATTGGCACCAATTTTCTTGTCCTATTTTTCTACTCAATGTACTCTGTACAATGAGTAATTGAACACGAAAAGATAGCAATGCTGGCATTTTATTACGTAGCTCACTCAGTATAGGTTCATTCCAAGATCCAAATCGACGCACTGGTGTTCGAAAACATTCAGCTCAAGTAATTCCAACTTTTTCATCAACAATATCTATGCCATACCACCAAAATCGGTTTCCCATTTTTAAGGAACTAACATCGAGGGAATTGAATATGCGTCATCACTACACAAACCGTGTAATTCTTTTAGACATTCAACAAGTTTCTTTCTTTTATAAGGTGCAGGTGAATCAGAATTAAACACCCTAGCCATAAAGCTTTGCTCATTATTGCAAAGAGAGTAAAGATATCATTTTTGTCCCCATCACCACAATGCAGCCAATTTAGTCACAGGTCCTTTTACTATGACTGGCGTGTGCGTACAGACAAAATTTTTCCAAAAAGTATCTTCATCCAACTCATTTATATCTATTACTAATATGGGAGTTACTTTTCCCGGCACTAAATCGATAACCTTAGTAATTGTATTTTCCATTTAATTATCTACTATAATCCGTAATTAATATTAACCCTAATAATTCTCAAACAGTTTAAGTACCTGCAGCATAGCAGGGGGTTTACCTTTGCATATAAATTAATTTTACATAATAAGGCATATATTCTTTCTAGTTAGTGCCTGAACGGAAAGTCTACATGTCTTATTACGTATGGGGTGTAGCTGCTTTTAAAGTTTTAAGATCTTTGGAAATCAGTCGGTTTTGATGATAATTCAAGCATATTATGTGTTTTTGGGCCAAATTTTCAAAATCTT
>JABSOJ010000626.1 GCA_013216005.1 Alteromonadaceae bacterium
AGTAAAAATATGGTAGTTGAATGCTATGCTAGTTTATTAAATTTGATGTTTTTTAGGATAACTGTATATACATGATGTAAAAATGCATCCCAAAATTCTATAAAATTGCCAGTAACTCCCCAATAAATAGCAGCGAGTAACAAAATTCCATAGACAATAACTTTTACATAAATATTATACTTATCCCACAACACTCTTTTTAGTTGAGTTGTTTTTACATGACTCAGTTGCATACGAACATCAATTTGCAGCATTAACACCACCGATAACCAAGCACCCGAGTTTATAACATCAACCCAGGAGAGCATTTTTGTATCAGATAATGTTGTCGCACTGGCAATAACCTTAAAATCTGAGTAAACAAAAAATTCAGTACTCGCCTTTGAAAATACCAGGCAATTTTCTGTAGTAAATGGAGTATAAACATTAAGGGTTTCCATGAACTTCCAGTCAGAAGCTAAGGTACATAAGTCTGAAATTTGGTGGGGAACAAATTGGGCTAATAAACCAACTTTAGAGAGGTAACCATAAAAAGCATAAACAATAATTAAATAACACAAAGCCCTCACACCATGAAGACACCGTTTAACTGAGCCAGTGATTTTATCATCATCCAGGACATAAGTTTCCAGTTCAAACAATAATAATAATACCAGCCAAGCTGCCGTATCTATGGTCGATGAAAAGCCTTTAATCAAAGTATCAAATGATAGACCCGTTTCAAAAATAACGTTACTCGCTAACCACTCCTCCTGGAAAAACAAGTAAACGTTAAATGCCAATAAGGTATATATAAGATATTTAAAAGCCTGATAACCCCACGAATGGAAGTGATTTATTATTGTTTGATTCATGCCATTGCCGTCATAAATAAAATACATTAGTGTTCAACAGTTTTAGTTATATTTTCCAAAGATGTTCTTTGTAGCAGACCTGATATTCGTCCCATATCATCTTCGGATAAAGATACTACGCCATCTAACACATCGAATAATTCAGAAAGTCTATTTGATTGAACAATTCTATCTAGAAGCTTTATTAAAATTCTTTTTTGAGATTTGTTTAACTGCTTGGAAAATACAGCAGGCTCTGCTTCATATATTGTTTTTATAGTTGATATGAGTTGTTCTCGATGAAATTCATTAAGAACACGGTTATCACCACTCATTTCGGGGAATACCCCCTCTTTGATATACTGTTGTATAAGGTGATCGGCTGCTGAATTACGAAAGTTTATGTATTCTTGTCTTAACTTATTTTTTGCTAAAGCAAGAATCGTAACAAAAACCTCTGATTCAGGATTTTTATTACCTGATAACATATCAACTTTTCTATTAAATCCATCAAACCAATCAGAAGAGACATAAGAGGAGCAATAGAAACCTTTTAAATTTAATTCTGATAACTCTTTATGAACAATTTCATTTGACGAATCAATAAAATATACGAATGACTTTTCTTGATTGGGCTTCTCTTCCCAAATAACACTACTTAAATCAAAAGTGCCTTCCTCAAACTCTTCTTTATGAGGAATAGATTCATATTCAGAAGTGTTTAACTGCATCCCATTTACTATCAGTTTCAATTTAGGATTTGAAACGAGTAACCAAGTAAATTCATTTCTTAAGAAAGGGACTATATGATCATTAAATAGATTAAAGTCGATACCTCTAATGTGAGAAAAAACAACTTTTGTCCCTTTTTTCTTTGCTTTAGTTTTTACTATATGTTTAGGCTCATATTTATTTAAGTAACCCGAATCTATAGTGAAGCAAAAACCAATCTTACCTGATGATGTATCCCAGTAGGCTTTCTCACAAAATTTAATAAAGGTAAAACGGCCACGACCTTTCTTTCCTCTGGTGCTGGGTTTTGAAATGTTTTTCTTTTTGGAATCAAGAAATAAATCTAGTGTATTTTCAAGATCATCATAATCAATACCGTCACCATTATCCTGAATTGACATTGAAACCAAACTATTCAACTCATTCCTTTTGGTGTTAATTTCGATTTTGGTGGCGTTTGCATCGAAGCCATTCCAAATGTATTCCGCTAATGCTTGTTCTGGTTTTATACCAGATAATTGACTTCGAATACTTTGGTCTGTTGTTTTGAGAAATCTAGCTTTCATATATTTGCCTACTCCTTTGGCAGAGACTAACTTGTGCTTCATAACAGCTTATTATGGACCCGGCTCAGTACTATCCGTCCCATAATTAAAATTTAATTTACATTAATATCCCACAAATTCAAAGAATTAGAAACGACTGTAACCAATTATTTAATGTAGAGTAGGCCGCAGGCTTCGCATAGCTTATCCAACGGCCCCTCTTCGATTCCGTGCATGAGGTTTTCCCTCA
>JABSOJ010000627.1 GCA_013216005.1 Alteromonadaceae bacterium
TTTGAACTCATGTAAATTAACAGAAAACATTGTTGAACTGTAACCCTAATTTAGCCTATATGGTCAGTGCCGAAAATTCATATCAAATATAAATTAATCAAGCTATTACGTCGGTCCGACCCCGAACTAACCGACCCTTTTTCAAATTCTCTGCGTTAAAGCGTCGATAAATAGACAGCTATTCATAAACGTTTTGCCTTGATAATCGAAATAATTGAAACATTGAGTGATAATTTAATGTTAGACCGTTATCTTGTGATTTACGTGTCTCATTAACTTATTGATTTTACTGAAATATTAGTACTCACCATCCCGAATTCAGGTTAAGTACCTATGATGAAATTAAACATTTATGTTAGCGCTATAGACAAATATGAATAAAAAAGGAGAAAACTTAAAATAAAATCATGATCACAAATAATAGGCTTTGCCTATCAAGCATTACATTGTCACGCCTGATCATATATAGATCTTCACAATTTAGAATGAACTAATTATTGATATGTTTTGATGGATCCATTGACTGATGCAAAACATCAATAATGTCGATATGAGTGGGCTTAATTCTGTAATAAATGGTATGCTAACCTACAAAATAACTATAATATCCAACTTTCAAATCTTTTCGCATAATTCCACGAGCTGGGTTTTCAGATAATTGTTGAAAACGTTTCTGAAAATTTTGAAGATAAGCTTTTGTTCTATCCGTGCCGAAATTTCGAATTGAGTATTCTTTAATATTTTTCAAGCTATTTTGAGCTTCAGGAGAAAGTATATATTTTGACATTAGCCTATCAATTCTTGCATAAATGAATCACCATCAACCCCTTCACCTTGATCGAGTTGCGCTTCACCATTAGAAAGTTTATTTCTTAATAAATCTAACTTAACTTCATGCTCTTCAAGAAGTCGTAGACCAGCTCTTACAGCTTCACTAGTTGATTCAAATCTCCCTTGTCGAATTTTGTCTGATACAAAATCTCCAAAATGTTCACCTAATGTCACGCTTGTATTTCTTTGCATAGCTCACCTCGTAGTTATGTATTAAATACTAATACATATAGGGCTAAGGTGCCAATTTTTTAACCCTTAAATAGTTGTGGTCAAACAAAATGATATTGTTAAAATAAAAGGGAATGTATGACTAAGAAATAATCTATGAATCAAAACGCCAACACAAACAACAACTCACCCAAATCAGGCAACCACTGAAACTCTTTCAACTTAACCCGACAACCAATCACCACAACACCTTCCTCCTGAAGACATCCCCTCTGACGCTCAAAATATTCACTGCCAACAGGGAATGAAATTTTCCCCTGAGCATTAATCACCCGAAACCAAGGAACTGGCTTCCCCTGCCGACCACCTTTAGGCACTTTACCAAGCGCTTTTCCCACCATTCGCGCACGACCAGGCAAACCTGCTAAATCGGCTATTTGCCCATAACAGGCAACTTTGCCGTAAGGGATCAATTGCACAGTCTGCCAAATACGCACGTGAAGTGGGTTAACGTCGGCGCTAGTATCAGAGCTAACATCAGAACTAACATCAGAGCTAACATCAGCAGTAAAAACAGACGCTACCAAGGTAAAACTTCACCATTAGAATGTTTAAACACACCTGTTTCAGCCATGGTTAAATTATTGATCAAACCCACTAAACGACTAGCGGCTTCATTCGCACTAATATCACCACCGTGATTTGTCATGTCAGTTTGGACATAACCCGGATGATAAATACCAACAGCAATATCCCGGCTAGCTAAATCTATACTTAATGACATTGATGCAGCATTTAGAGCTGCCTTCGACATTCTGTAGCCAAAAAACCCTCCTGAATCGTTATCCGCAATAGATCCCATGCGAGAGGTGATCATCGCAACTTTACTGTACTGAACTAAGTTACCTTGTAAAGCATCAACAATCCGTAATGGTGCTAAGGCATTAACCTCAAACTGTTGACGAATATTTTCAGCATTTAGTTCAGATAAACTTTCATTACGAAAAATTCCTCCGTTACACACCAGCACTTCAATTGAAATATTTTTAAGTGCCGAGCTCATATTCAAAAGCCCTTCATCAGTTGAAACATCAATGTTTTCTATGACATTTACACCCAAAGCATCTAACGGTTTTGAACTTTGTCTGCACAATGCATAAACAACATTTCCTTGCTGTTTGAATATTTCAGCCATTACTAAACCAATACCTCTGTTATCTCCCGTAATCACCACCGATTTTAATTTTGAATTCACAATACCCCCTTAAAACTTAATCATTAAAAAATCGTAACTACTCAGCACTTAATTTAAATAAAAGTAAAAAATAAAAAAAGGATCTACTTGCTCGATCCTTTTC
>JABSOJ010000061.1 GCA_013216005.1 Alteromonadaceae bacterium
CACACAAATACATGGCTACATTTTATGACTTTTAAAGTCCATTTAAATCAATACCTTAAATGTGCGGAATGTAGGATTTAATCAGATCAAATTTATAAAGTTAAACTATCTCGCCGTAAGCTCACGTGCTATCCATTATTAAACCTTATTGCTTTAAGCGTATTTATTGCTGCAAAAACAACAAAGCCATGACAAGGTCATGGCTTTGCACTTATTATTTGAATCTAAGTGCTATTAAAATCTGCACTTAAAAATTATTTAGCCTTGGCGGAATCTTTCAAATAATGAAAGAAATCACTGTCAGGTTTAATAACCATAATATCGCTTTTACTGTTAAAGCTTTTTTCATAAGCCTCAAGACTTCGATAGAAGCTATAGAACTCTGCATCTTTCGTATAAGAATCAGCATAAATTTTTGCCGCTGCAGCGTCACCATCACCACGCACTTCAAATGCTTCTTTTTGTGCGGTTGCTAACATTATCGTTACTTTCGCATCAATAGTTGCACGAATGATCTCAGACTGTTCTTGACCTTTTGATCTATGCTCTTTAGCTACAGCAGTACGTTCTGCGCGCATTCTTTCATAAATTGAATTACTCACTTCCACTGGCAAGTTAATCGCTTTAATACGAACATCAACAACTTCAATACCTAAATCTACCCGACTGCTTAAAGCACTTTCCAGAGCCTTAGCCATTATATTGGCACGATCACCTGAAACAATTTCTTTAATCGTTCTAGTACCAAACTCAGTACGTAAACCATTATTCACTTTTTGTTTCAATAATGCGCGGGCATTATCGATTGAGCCAGAAGTACGTAGGTAATAAGTAGAAAAATCAATAATGCGCCATTTTACGAAAGAGTCGACCATTAAATCTTTTTTCTCAGAGGTAACAAAACGATCAGGTGCTTCATCCAACGTTTGAATACGTGCATCCATTTTACGGACAGATTCAATTAATGGTATTTTAAAGTGCAAACCAGGCTCATATACTTTCATTACACCCGTATCGCCATCACGCTTAATTTTTGAAAATTGAAAAACAATACCGCGTTGACCTTCATAAATAGTAAAAACAGAAGATACCGACAGAGCAGCTAAAGCAACAACCAGGATAATCAAAAAATTCTTCATCGCTTAGTTCCTTCCGTTATTAAATCTATCACTTCGACCCGAACTGGACGGCGAGGTATTGATAGAGCTAGGCTGTTGGTTAATACTTTGACTGGCCGTAGGATAATTTCTATTTATTGTGTTTTGCTGCTGCATAATTTTATCTAACGGCAGGTACATCATATTATTACCACCCTCAACATCTACCATTACCTTGCTGGTATTGCTATATACTTTTTCCATTGTGGTTAAGTACATGCGTTGACGGGTAACCTCTGGTGCAGCTTGATACTCTGGCAATATTTTTTCAAACCTTGCTACCGCACCTTTGGCATCTAGTACAACTTGTTCTTTATGAGCCAGCGCTTCTTGCTCCATGCGCTTAACACGTCCACGTGCTTTTGGTTCCAACCCTCGGGCATAAGCCTCAGCTTCACGTAAAAAACGTACTTCATCTTCCTGTGCAGCAATCGCGTCATCAAACGCATCTTTAACCTCTTCAGGAGGACGGGCATCTTTAAAGTTAACATCAACAATGATCAAACCTAACTTATAAGGTTCAATTATTTTTTCAAGCTCTTGCCACACAGACTGGCGTACTTGCTCACGACCACGAGTTAAAATATCATCCATCTTCGCATGACCAATAACATAACGTAATGCACTATCTAATGACTGACTTAAACTATCATCTGCGTTGGTAACACTGAAAACATAATTACGGGGATCAGTAACCCGATATTGAATCTGCATTTCAACCCGGACAACGTTTTCGTCCTGAGTCAACATAAAGCCCGCCGCTTTTAAATCACGGGTGCTTTGTATATCAACCGGTATAACACGTTCAGCAAAAGTCCATTTCCAACGCAAACCAGGTTCAACGGCAGTGGCATATTGACCAAAACGTAAAACAATACCTTGTTCTGCTTCTTTAATGGTATAAAAACCACTAAAAACATAAGCAATAGTAGCAACAACTAAGGCAAGCACAATGCCTACCTTAGAAAAGCTTTTACCTTTACCACCGCCAGTTGATTTCCCACCGAAAAAACCACCAAACTTTTGACCTAGGTCTTTTAGTAAATCGTCTAAATCTGGTGGACCTTGATTGTTACCACCTTTCTTTTTCCAGGGGTCTTTATCATTATTCCCCGGTTCATTCCAAGCCATGGTGCTCTCCGCGTTAAATTTAAAAAAATTCTGTTCAATTACTTAAAGGGTAATATATCAGCCTGTTAACTTTCAATAAAGCCTTCAAATCTATCTTTATCTTGTTTCATTAATCGATTCCACTCGCGTACCGGCAATTTTATCCTGACTAAGCAATTGCCATCTTCATCAAAACTTTCATTATCAATACAATTGAGTTGATAAAGTTCACCACGAAATTTACCCGCATTGGGTGGTATCTTTAAACTATATGTGACAATCTGCTTACCTAAGCGCTCAGCTAACGCTTGAAAAAGCAAATCAATACCAATACCCGCTTGTGCCGACAACCACACTCGGGTAGGTATCCCATTCTCATCGCGATCAATACGAGGTTCGACATCGTGCAACATATCGATTTTATTACAAATCAACAGTTGTGGTACTTCGCCCGCATCAATTTCTTTGAGTACATTTTCAACTTGTTCTATATTTTCAGTGCGCCGTTCATCAGCAATATCAATCACATGCAATAACAATTCGGCTTCACGGGTTTCAGTTAATGTTGCTTTAAATGCAGCGACTAAATCATGAGGTAAATGCCTTATAAAACCAACAGTGTCAGCAAGTATGACTCTGCCAACCTCATCTACCTCAATTTTACGCAAGGTTGGGTCCAAAGTGGCAAAAAGCTGATCTGCCGCATAAACGTCTGCTTGAGTAATACAATTAAATAATGTCGATTTACCCGCATTAGTGTAACCAACCAGTGAAACCGTAGGAATTTCAGCTCTATTTCTTGCCCGTCGTCCCTGTTGCCTTTGTCTTTCAACCTTCTCTAAACGTTTACGGATGTTAACCATACGGTCACGTAATAAACGTCTGTCGGTTTCAAGTTGTGTTTCACCCGGGCCCCGTAAACCTATACCGCCCTTTTGTCGCTCTAAATGAGTCCACCCCCGAATCAATCGAGTGCTGATATGACGTAGCTGAGCTAATTCTACTTGTAATTTACCTTCATGCGTTCGAGCGCGCTGGGCAAATATATCTAAAATAAGCGTAGTACGATCAACAACTCTACATTCACATAAGGCTTCAATATTTTTTTCTTGTGAAGGTGCCAAACTGTGATTAAATAAAATCACATCAGCATTAAACAACCTGACAGCTTCCGCAATTTCAGATGCTTTACCGCTTCCAACAAAATATTTGACATGAGGAGTACTACGCTTACCCGTTATTATATTAAGCGCAGTAATGCCCGCGGAACTTACAAGCATTTCAAACTCTTGTAAATCTTCACGTGCATTTTCATCTGGAAAATCTAAATGAACAAGTATAGCCTGCTCACCTGCTTGATAACGGTCAAACAAATGAGAAAACCCTATTTATACTGTAATCCAAAATATTATAGCTACCAACTGAACAAACTTGCATTAATCTTGCGGATCCGAATTATAACCCGATTGCGGTGTTGGCGCTGTGTTCACTGCTCGCGCTGGCACAACAGTTGAAATGGCATGTTTGTATACCATTTGACTCACCGTGTTTTTAAGAAGAATGACAAACTGATCAAACGACTCTACTTGTCCTTGTAGTTTGATACCGTTAACTAAATAAATTGCTACTGGAATGCGATCACGTCTTAAAGCATTCAAAAATGGGTCTTGTAAAGATTGCCCCTTTGCCATTATTTGGCCCCTTTTGTTATTTTAACTTAAATGTTTTGTGTAATTTCTATCGCTAATTCTACTATTATTTACAATAAAAATAATTAATTTTTACAAATAGATTACTAAGTTCTGATAAAACAATTTCTTACCTACGAAGATAAGTATACACCAATGTTTAAAGTTTGCTTATGCTAGATAAAATTTGTTGCAAATTAACCTCATCTTCCATATTCAACCAATGTAAATTGGGCCAGTTTCGTAACCAGGTCAATTGCCTTTTTGCCAATTGACGAGTGGCACAAACCCCGCGAAATATCATTTCATCATGATCAAAATCACCAGCTAAATACTGCCACATTTGGCGATAACCAACACAGCGAATTGATGGTAAGTCTTGATGTAAGTCACCCCTTTGCCTTAAATTAACCACTTCTTGTTCGAAATTTTGTTCAATCATTTGATTAAAACGCAATTCAATTCGTTCATGTAACGTTTTACGTTCAATTGGTGCAATAGCAAACTGTAAAACATCACCTTCAACTCTATCACCTTTTATTTCAGTTAATTGTGACAAAGTGTTTCCCGTGAGCCTAAGTACTTCGAGTGCACGAATTAAACGTTGTGGATCATTGGGATGAATTCGATCCGCAGCTTTTGGATCACATGCTTGTAACAACTGATGCATATGCTCCCAACCTTTTTCTTCAGCCTCAAGCGTTATGCTTTTTCTAATTTGTGCATTAGCTTCAGGTAATGGCGAAATCCCATCAATTAAACTTTTAAAATACATCATCGTACCACCAACCAACAAAGGTATACGGTTATTCGCTCTGATTTCTGCGATTTGTGCCAAAGCATCTTGACAAAATTCAGCGGCAGAATAACGTTCGGCGGCGTCTTTAATATTAATTAACCGATGTGGATATTGTTGTAACTCTTTGCTTGTTGGTTTTGCTGTACCAATATTCATATCCCGATAAACGAGAGCAGAATCAACACTAATAATATCGCAGGGCAACGCATCGTATAATGCCATTGCCAGTGCTGTTTTACCCGAAGCTGTTGGCCCCATTAAACATATAACTGGCGGTTCTTTAGTATTCGAAGACATATAATGCAATTAACAATTAACTTGATTGTGTTGGCTTATTTCTGATGTGAGGTCGACCAATACCGAATTCAAGAGCAATTGCTGTTCAAATGCAGAAGAAAAGCATTTTTGTGCTTCATTTAGTAATTTTTGAGCAGTTGCTAAGGTGAATTCTCTCTGGGTCATCACATGCGCAATAACACTTAACCAGTCCATTTCTTGTAATGGCTGAACCTGATCTCGTTTTTGAATTTCATTAAGCATAGTCGCAAAACATTCATTAACATCTTTACCGCGCAATAAAGCGGGAAATTGTCGAATTTGAATTGTAGATTGCTGCTCAATAACAAAAACAAACCCTAGATTATCCAATGCCTTTTGATACTGCTGCACTAATTGATATTGTTCAGAGGACAACGTTATTTTAACGGGCAACAATAACGGCTGACTTATCCACTGGGTTTGTACTCTTTGTTGCAGTGACAAGAAGTGCAAAGCATTAGCAAGTTTATAAAAAGACACGAGTCTAAGTTTATCCTTTACAAACATCACCCCGTAACCTGATTCAACAAATTGAATAATATGACATTGCAGTTCAGCTGTTAATTCATTTTGCGCTTGTCTGATATTTGTTGGCGACGGTATTTGTTCAGTTACTCGCCCGGCCACCGCCCCTGTGTTCTGATTTCCCTCAATAACGGCTGATTCTGTTATTGGTGTCATTAATTGCTGATAAACCTCAGCAGCACGCGCCGACATTTGGCCATTACCGAACAAGTTTAATGACGAAGAAGCGCTTTTAGCGCTTGACTGTCCATTGGTGTTCCTATTAGGTGCGAAAGATGGTTTTGATGATCCTCTTTTATCTTCATCAATAATGAGTTCAGTTTGATAGGCACCGACAGACTTATCGTTAATGTGCTGATTGGTTGCTACTAGAGGTTTTACGTAACTATCTTTTTCGTAACTATCTTTTTGAAAACTATCCTTTTGAAAACTATTTTTTTCATAACCACCAGTTTCTTGACTACCCGATTGATTCTGTTGCAAATGATCGGAATTCATCATTGATGAATGATTGGTATCCGGCTGATTGCTTTGAAGCAAGGCTGAATTTATCGATTCATTTTGTTCAAATTCCAACCTTTGTTCATTTTGTAACGCTTGATTACATACCGAAAAAATAAAATCATGAATGTATCGCCCTTGATGAAACCTGACTTCATGTTTCGCCGGGTGAACATTTACATCAACTTCCCGGTGATCTAACTCAAGAAACAAAACAAAAGCTGAATAAGTATCAGCAGGCAACAAATCTGCGTACGCTTGTCGAATGGCATGATTGATCAATTTATCCCGCATCATTCGACCGTTAACATAGCTATAGCATAAGTCATTTTGATTGCGAAAATAACTGGGTTTGGCTAACCATCCCCATAAATGCAAATTATCATGCACACAGTCTACTTCAAGTGCATTTTCAACAAATTTTTGTCCACAAACTTGCGCAACCCGTTTAGCATATTGAGACTTATTTTGCGCCCCGCGATACTGACGGATAACCTTACCGTTATGCGTTAAAATAAAAGTAACGTTTAAACACGCTAATGCAATTCTTCGAACCACCTCTTCAATATGCGTAAATTCAGTTTTATCTGTACGTAAAAATTTTCTACGGGCCGGGGTATTAAAAAATAAGTCTTTAACATCAATAGTTGTACCGTCAGGGTGTGCCGCTGGTTGTATGGTCACATCCATATCTCGGCCTTGCGCACATGCCTGCCACGCCGACGCTTGTTCTTTAGGTTTAGATGTGAGTGTTAAACGGGAAACCGAACTGATACTTGCCAATGCTTCACCACGAAAACCTAAACTACTGATGGCTTCTAAATCATCTAAATTTTTGATTTTACTTGTAGCGTGACGGCTTAGCGCTAACGTTAATTCATCTTTAACAATACCTGCACCATTATCAATAATACGCAGCCTTTTCGATCCGCCTTTTTCTACATCAATTTGAATTTTTGTCGCGCCGGCATCCACGCTGTTTTCAACTAACTCTTTAATAACTGAAGCAGGACGTTCCACCACTTCACCAGCGGCAATCTGGTTAGCTAAGCGGGCAGGTAATATTTCAATGCTCATATATAATTTGTCTTGTGGTAGTTAAGCTATTAAAGGATATTTTTTTTCAATCAACTCGCAGGAATTTTTAATGTTTGACCAATTTTAACAACGTTAGAAGTCAGGTTATTAACCAATTTCAATTGTCCCACAGAAACATTATAACGCTGGGCCAATATTGATAACGATTCACCACTACCTACTTTATGCTGGCGATAAGCAATTGACGCGAAATACGACCCCATTGGAGGATGCGCTAAAAAGTAATCACGCACACCATTATGTATTGCCTGTGCTAATTTTTGCTGGTGTTTAGATGCATTTAGGTTTCTTTCATCTTTATAATTTGAAATAAAACCTGTTTCTACCAACACTGAAGGTATGTCGGAAGATTTTAAAACACCAAAATTACCATGCTGCGGTGCTGAATTATGCAATCTGGTCACCTTTTTCAAATGATTAAGAATGTAGCTTGCGGTATTAACACTAACTTCCAATGAATGTTCTTTATTCATATCTGCTAATGTAATAGCCAAATTATCATCAACCGTATTCTTGATAACAATACCACCGCCGCCAAGCAATTCAGAATTTTTTTCACGATTAATCAACCAACGTGCCATTTCTGACTCAACTCGTTTATTTAAAACCACCCAAACGGCAGCACCATTTGGCTTAGAAGTTCGAAACGCATCAGCGTGAATAGAAACAAAAAAATCGACTTGTTCCTGACGAGCAATCTTAGTACGACGATCTATATTTACATAATAATCGCCTTTGCGGATTAGTACCGCTTTCATGCCCTTTTCTTTATTAATTAACGACTGTAATTTTTTAGCAATGGCAAGTGTCACTTTTTTCTCATAAGAGCCTCTGGCACCAATGGAGCCGGGATCTTCACCACCATGACCCGCATCAATGCCGATAATAACAGAGCGGAGACCATTCTTAGGTAACTTTACCACTTTACTGATTCTATTTTTATCGTATAAGTCAATGACTAACCTATCTCCATAAGGTCCGGCAGGTGCTAATGGAAAAATAGTTAATTTATATTCCCCAGCCAATTCCAAAACTAACCTTGTAGTCCCCTTCTTTTTGGCTTTACTGGTACGAATACGCTTAATACGTTCATCTTTTTTTGCTAATTGACTCAGTTCAACTAAATTTTGGCTATTTTTAAAATCAATCACTAATCGTTGGGGATTTGCTAAACTGAAGTAACTGAATTCAGGTTTTTTACTCAGGTCAAAAACTATGCGTGTATTTTCTGGTGCAGGCCAAACGCGAACACCTTCAATATTATTCGTAGCTCCCGCTTTGGCACTAAAAAAAACACCAAAACAAGCTAAAAACACTATCATAATTAAAATCTGTCGCACGTTTCTTCCTAAATTTACTTAATTTACTCATCAAACACTTAATACTTAATACCTAACACCTAACACCTAACACCTAATACCTAATACCTAATACTTAATACCAAACGGTAAAATGTTACAGTGCACTCTCTAACAATGTTAATACACGCAAACCTAATTCTGTTTTAGCATGCAAAGTTATATTTCGTTGTTCACCACTATAATTCATATTAACAATTAGATCAGCTTCAGTTAACATTCCTCCCCCTTTTTCAGGCCATTCGATAAAACAACAGCAATTGTCTGAAAAATAATCTCTGATCCCCATGTATTCAAGTTCTTCAGGATCAGCCAGTCGATATAAATCAAAATGATAAACTTGCCACGGGCCTAAATCATAAGGTTCAACTAAAGTATAAGTAGGACTTTTAACATTACCCGTATGACCCATTCCTTGTACAAAACCTCGGGTTAACGTAGTTTTACCTGCACCAAGGTCACCGTTCAAATAAACCACAATACCTTGTTTTAACTCTGACAGCACTACTGATGCTAGAGCACCCCCGATATTAATAGTCGCAGTTTCATCGGGTAAAAAATAAGTTTTTTCTTTCATTAATTTAATCTTCTAATACATTTTTGGGCTTTAAAATAAATAGCATTTTTTATTTACACTGTTATTTACACTATTGGTAATGGTATTGGTAATGATAATTTCCAATTAATTTACCAACATTTGTACTTCACTGAACAAGTCACTTGCCAGCAAACCCCGCTGACCATTTCGTTGAGCGATGATATCGGCCGCCTGACCATGAATATAAACAGCAAACCGTACCGCATCAAGAGAATGTTTCATTTGTAAAAGTACAGCAGCTATTATGCCAGATAATACATCCCCCATGCCAGCAGTTGCCATTCCGGCATTACCACTGGTATTTATCCATGTGGTATTACCATCAGACACCAAACTGCCGGAACCTTTTAATACACAAATACCACCGTATTTTAAGGCAATATTTTGAACTGCTGCAAATCTATCTGCTTCGATTTCTGCAATGGAGCAATTTAATAACGTTGCTGCCTCACCGGGATGAGGCGTTAACACCCAATGCTGATAATATAATGAGGTTTTACTGAGTAAATGCAAAGCATCGGCATCAATAACAGCGCGCTTATTTTTCTGAAGATTCTGGTCCCTGCTCTGCTGCTTATCCGTTTGTCCGGGTATCAACTTTTCAATAAGAAGATTAAATAACTGATGTGCCCACAAGTCTTGCCCAAGTCCGGGGCCAATAATATATGCTTTCGCTTTATCTAGTGATTGAGCTTCTTTCAATGACTTGACTTCACATGGGGCTAACATCATTTCAGGACGACCATTAAACACCAGCGCCTGATTAGTCTGGTGACAGCAAACAGCCAATATTGCAGATCCAGCACGTAATGCCGCCTCGCCAGCTAAACGTATTGCGCCCGGCATACCAACATTGCCGCCTATGGCTAAAATCATGCCTATTTTACCTTTATGCGCTGTTGGTAAACGTTGCTGTAAATCAGGTAAATTATGATGACTTTGAATAAAAACCTTCTTTTTTTCCTGTTCAGAATTCTCCTGTTCAAAATTTACCTGTTCAGCAAAAGCAGCACCAAGCCCAAGATCAGCAAAATGCAGCTTGCCAATATGTGCAAAAGCTTGTCCTGTCAGCAAGCCTTTTTTAATTGCTATAAAAGTAATCGTGGTATCAGCATAAATTGCCGCACTGTCTGCACTGTCAGTAAGACTATTAACGACCCGGCCAGTATTGGCACATAATCCTGACGGAACATCAACACTCAGTACTTGTGCTTTATGACGATTAATTTGCGCAACAATCAATTGCATATCTTGAGCTAATGCTCCTCTGAATCCAATACCAAACAAGCAATCAACAATCAACTGACCTTTAAATTTTGCAATAATATCTGGAAACAAGTTTTCTTGTGGTTTTGTATTGCCATCGGGTAAATCATCACCCGAACAAACAACCGTTGCACCACAAGACTGAAACTCGGTTAATGTAATTAACGCATCTCCTTTTATTTTCGACTGTTCAACCACCAGCAATGTAGTAACTTTCAAACCAGCCAAATGCGCTAAACGGGCGATAACAAAGCCATCTCCACCGTTGTTCCCTTTACCACAAACGATTAACAAAGTGGCTGCATTGGGATAATTCAATTGAATTTGTTCAAATACCGCAGCACCTGCAGCTTTCATCAAATCTAGCATACCAATGCCTTCTTGTGCGGCAACTAAAGCTTCATTTTCTTGAACTTGTTTAGTCTCGTAGGCTTGGTGTGGTAAACTGGCCGGCAATTTATTAGCAATCATCATTTTCTCACTTGTGGATATCACACCTATTAACTATCAAGATTTAGCAGAAAAAATCAAGTCCTGGGGACAAGAACTTGGTTTTGATCAAGTTGGCATTACAGACATTGACTTGTCTGAACACGAATCGGCTTTTACCGATTGGATAAATAAAAATTACCACGGCAATATGAATTATATGGAACGCCATGGTTTAATGCGTGCCAGACCGGATGAGCTGGTAGCGGGTTCAATTCGCGTGATAAGCGCCCGAATGAATTATCTGCCAACCGATGCTAAATTTGCCAAAATTCTTAAACAGCCAGAACATGCTTACATCAGCAGATATGCACTGGGACGTGATTATCATAAATTAATGCGTAAACGTCTTAAACAGCTTGGCGAAAAAATTAAACAGCATTGCGAGAAGTTTAATTATCGACCTTTTGTTGACTCTGCCCCCGTTTTAGAACGCCCCTTAGCGGAAAAAGCCGGTTTAGGCTGGGTGGGGAAACATAGTTTAGTGATCAACAAACAAGCCGGTTCATGGTTTTTCCTTGGCGAATTATTGGTTGATATTCCTCTACCTTGCGACTCAAAAGTAGACAATGATTGTGGTACTTGTGTCTCCTGCCTGAAAATTTGCCCAACAGGCGCAATTGTCGAACCTTATGTTGTCGATGCCCGGCGTTGTATCTCATATCTGACCATAGAATTACGCGATGCGATCCCAGTTGAATTAAGACCTTTAATGGGTAATCGAATCTATGGCTGCGATGATTGCCAGCTGATTTGTCCGTGGAATAAATTTGCCAAACTTTCCGTTGAAAATGACTTTCAGGCCAGACAAAATCTTGATCAGGAAACATTGTTAAATTTATTCGCCTGGAATGAAAACACCTTCCTGAATAATACCGAAGGATCACCCATTCGACGGATCGGTTACCAATGCTGGCAGCGAAACATTGCTGTAGCCTTAGGAAATGCGCCTTACAAAGCAGAAACTGTTGATGCATTAAATGAAAAACTTAACGAGTCAGAAGCGATGGTAGCCGAACATATTACCTGGGCCATCGAACAACAATTAAATAAACAGCGACTTAAAGAAGGGCATATTGAAGTTAATAAACGTTTAACTGGACGTTTAATTCGTTCGATAGAAAAAGGGCTGCCTCGTGATGCGTAAATTTTTAATGGCTCACCTATTTTTTGATTTCTTTTCAGTCGCTAAAAACATTAGGCATTCTGAATAGAGAAGCAGTCAAAATAAAAAAACAGCTTAAATTATTTTTTCAAATAAACCTGCTTTCGCTGTTCACATCTTGACAAAATCGCTTGTTTTTCTTTTACCGAACTTGCTTGCCAGCCAGTTATTTCATCTAGATGACGAAAACATCCCAAACAGTAATCTTGTAGATCTAAGCAGCAATTACGGATACAAGGACTTTCTACCACCTGCTCCGTCTGGTTTTTCTTTAAACTCATTATTCCCTCATTCATGTACAAGCAGCCTATATTGCTTCAGCATAAGCTGTCACATATGCTAACGCTTTTTCTATTTTATTAAGCAATGAATTAACTGTTTTGAGCTTTTTAGTGGCTATCGCTTTATTTAATTTAACACAAATACTTTGTAATTTACTGGCATCAAGTATTTTCGCGACTAACAGAATTTCTTGTAAACTTTCTTTTGCGTTGTTTAACTCTTTCCTTTTTATCGCTTGCTTTAATGCTTCAAAATGTAAACGGTTACTCTTTAGATATTCCTCTAACATATAACCCGCCATCTCAGGTGAACCTTGGTTGTTTGCATAATTCTGTAAATTAAATGCAGCTTGTGTATTATTAAAATCATCTTCATTAGAATCTTCTTCAATTTTGACTGAATTTATTAGCTGTTCTTGACAATATTGTTCTTCTGAATCCTCATCAGCAATACCATTCTCTTCCGATGATTTTTGTGTATTTTCTTCAATGAATTCATCTGGTTCAACGGGTTCAATGGGTTCAACAAATCCTTCGTGTTCCTTCAATTCGCTTTCCGTCGGCTGAGTTTCACTACTATCAGAAAGTGCCTTTTCTTTTTTAATCGACAACATTAGTGCTTGATACGATTTTTCTAATGCCTGATGCTCTGGCTCTCTCTGTAATAATTTATTAATTTTACCCGTCAACGCTGCAATTTGTTTATCTGCTACAGATTGAGCATCAATCTTTTGAACTTTAATTTTATTTACCATTTTCTGGTACAATAATAATGTCTGGCTAGCATTGAGCTGGATATCTTTTTTCAATCTAAACAATATAAATATCAATGCGACTGTGCCAAAAAGTATGACCAATGTTAATAAGGTATTTTGCATTACAGGCGTCAAGGTGATGCCTGCTATTGAAGATTCATTATTTACAGACGCAGGAAAAATAGTTAAAGAAGCTAATTCAGGAGCTTTGTTATCTTCCAACATATTACCTAACAACTGTTTTTGTTCATTCAAGCTAGCTAAATAGTTTTGCGTAAGCCACAAATGCTCTTGCCACTTAGTTAACGTTTTTTGGTCTTTTAACAATAAATTTTCTAAGGTGGTTAATTGTGCGTTAAGCTCAGGATCTGTTCTTTGATCAATATCTTTATTGATAAAAATGTTATATCGCTCAAACGCCAATACTGCCAACTTATTCATTTTTTCAAATTCAGTTATTGATGTTTGGGCATTGAGTCGATCAAACAGCGATAAAATATTACTGAAATCCATTAATAACGGTTGATAAACACCTAGATCTTGTACCGATTTCACCTGCGCTTCCACTCGATTTTTATCGACTTGATCTGTTCCCTGCTGATTAACTATTCTCTGGAAAAAATTCAACAATTGAGCATTTAATTTATCACTTTCAATTCCTAAACTATCTACAACCAATTGCAATTGAATAATAGTACTTTGCTTTAATTGGATATTTCGGGCGCTGCTATTAATTATAGTGATAACATTTTGTTTCATGAATTCATTTTGAACAATAAAAGATTCAAATTGAGAAGCTTGTGGTAATTCCAGCGCTGATAACAATTGCAAATTGCTGAACAATTGATGGTGGTTGGTCAGCAGATTGTCAAAACTTTTATTTTGTTGCACTAATTCAAGTAATGAAAGTTGCCTAAGTAATAATTGTTGAGTTTGCTGATACTTTTGCCATTCTTGATAATCTAACTCTGCTAACGTGCTAACTTGCCCATCCCGTTCATAAAAAAGAAACGTTGCAAAAGAAATGGTCAGAAAAGCAATGACAAAAATAGTCACCAGTTTACCGGTAAACTGTCGATAAAGCGGTTTTTCTAGAAGATCATTCATGAAAAAAGTATTCCCTACTCAATTGACCCAAATATATTTCGGGCTTCATTTTATATACCCAAATCACTTGGGTATAGTTTAGGGAAATACAAATAAGAAGCAATGTAAATTATTTACAGTACCTTTACTAAGGTAATGAGTACTAAGGTCAGAGTAATAAAGTCATGAGTGCTAAGATCATGAGTGCTAAGGCCATGAGATAAACCTTATGATCCTGCTTAGCATTATTTTCTGACTTTACTCACCCACGCCCATTGCATTAAACATTCAATTGGTTCTTGACCCGACTCATCCGTTATTTTTACGGCAATAGTCACATCACCTTTTTCACTGCTATTTATTTCTACAATTTGTTCTGCACTGAGAGTCGCAACGGCGTGTAAATCACCTTGCATACGTCGTTGATAATTTATTGTCATGGATTTTATCAAAGGTATATGGCTGTCAGGTACATTCATTCCAAAAACAATCCCGGTAGCAGACTCGGCAAGTACCGCGGCGGCAACAGCGTGAATACCTCCGATATGATTCCGTACACGTTTTTTATTTGCTAATTTAATTTCAACTACATTTTCGCTTACTTTCAGAATTTTTATGCCCGAAGTACCTGCAAACTTTACTTTTGAACAAAATAATTTTGTAATTAAAAAAGAACGCATAAAGTCCGGACTACGATTAATTTTACCCATAATACGACTGAAATTATTGGCCATGTTTAACTTCCATCAATTTATTTAATATTCATTGTTAACCATACTGGTCAGACCTTCAAGTTTTAACCGTAATTTATTGAATAAATATTGATTAAAACTTGAATAGCTCACAATCCCCTAAGCGGTAACGCTAACCAAAACTTCGGCGTAGCCTGATCATCATTATTCCCAGAAAAACAAAATAATAATGAATGGCACCACCACTACTGCTTGATGCTTTTATTATATTCGCGTTATCAGTTCCACCATTTGTAGTATTATTACTATCTGTAGTGCTATCTGTAGTGTCATCTGTAGTGTTATTGCTATCTGTGACGATATTATCGCTACGCGAAGGGTCTCTGGGATAAGAATCCAGCCAATCATTAACGCCGTCATTATCATCATCTAAGTCTGCAACATCTCCTATGCCATCACCATCAGCATCAGCCCACTCAGTTGCATCCAACGGAAATATGTCGAAAGAATCTTCTACACCATCATTGTCGTCATCATTATCAATAAATCCATCATTATCCATATCGCCATTAGTCAATTTTGCAGTCACATAAGGGCCACCAAATCCAGGTCCATAAGTCGAAATAATTTCACTTTCTTGACCCAAAAATACTAGCCCAAGGGCTTCAACTACCTTAAAGGGAGAATTTTCAGTACAATGCATGAGTATCAGCGGTTTAATCGAGGTAATAATTATGATAAGTGAGGAACTGACATTAAATTTTTTATCATCAAAAATAAATTTATTGATAGTTTGGCACCAATCAATCGATAACGGTTCCAGATTTTTGGTTTAACTTTAAAGAGGGTAATTCTTAAATCCTGGATTCAAGTAATAATATGATTGAAGTTTCTAATTTGTGTCGAATGTACCATTTTTTTAGATCATCATAGATGTATTGACAGCATGATGTTGTTTAATTGACTATAATATTAAGATTTTTATTTTTCAGGAAAACTATAGGTAAAATGAAGTGAACTACTCAGAAGTAATTGATGCCGATAAATCGAATACGTCGAGTATAACAACATGCATATATTCTGCAAAAAAATAATGACACCAGATCAATATGGATTACTTACATGTGAGGTTACAGATTCTGTAACCTTTTATAATAAATATTTATCAATTTATTGCACATTATTTATGTGTAGGTAGCAGGGCAAACGGGTCTAAATTAAACAGTTTTGTAAATTAACAGTGAATATAATTTAAACTTTAAGATTATTCTCAA
>JABSOJ010000628.1 GCA_013216005.1 Alteromonadaceae bacterium
AATAAAGGTAGCTAGTGCGGGAGGACTTTCAGTCCTTAAAGAACCTACCGTCTTTAGACGGTATGTAGTTCAGTTAATTTTGAAAAAAATTTGCTCTAGTATTTAATGTAAAAACGCGGAACAAATAAACATACTTAAAAGTGTGGTGTTTAACTCATAAAGTCATTTGCTATTGATAATAAATGAGGTAATATCCGCCGCGAATAAAAATAAAGAGATGTCATTCTCCCGGAAATAAAAATATGGCCAGAAATTCTATACTTGGTGTATTTGCTAAATCACCAATAAAGCCTTTGGAAAAACACATACGTTTGGTGACAAAATGTTGTAACCAACTTATTCCATTTTTTGCTGCTTGCTCTGATCAAGATTGGACGAGTGCAACAAAAATTCGTAAAAAGCTATCAAAACTTGAACAAGATGCTGATGCCTTAAAACGTCAGTTGCGTTTAGAGTTACCTGGTGGTTTATTCATGCCGGTAGATCGTACAGATTTACTTGAACTTCTTACTCAACAAGACAAAATTGCTAACCGGGCAAAAGATATTGCGGGCCGGATTTTAGGTCGTAAATTAGAAATACCTGCTAGTTTGCAAGATCAATTTTTGGAGTATCTAAAGCGTTGTATCGATGCTACTGAAAAAGCCGCTGACGCGATTAATGAATTAGACGACTTACTGGAAACAGGTTTTCGTGGGCGTGAAGTGAATTTGGTTGAAAAAATGATCAATCAACTGGATGAGATTGAAGATGACACAGATAGTATGCAGATTAAACTTCGTGGTGATTTATTGCTTCTTGAAGATGATTTAAAACCTGTTGACGTCATGTTTTTATATCAAATTATTGATTGGGTCGGCGAACTTGCTGATTTGGCCGAGCGCGTAGGTGCTCGATTAGAAATTTTATTAGCTAGAAAATAGGGTATTACTGATGGATATTTTACTTTCACACGGCTCTATTTTAGTGCTACTTGCTGCGGTAGTTGGATTTTTTATGGCTTGGGGCATTGGGGCAAATGATGTTGCCAATGCTATGGGAACATCGGTTGGCTCTAAAGCGTTAACCATTAAACAAGCTATTATTATCGCGATGGTTTTTGAATTCGCCGGTGCATATTTGGCTGGTGGTGAAGTTACTTTTACCATACGCAAAGGTATTATTGATGCGAGTTACTTTGTTGACCGTCCGGATTTACTCGTTTTTGGTATGATTTCAGCGTTATTTGCAGCTGCGACCTGGTTATTGATTGCGTCAGCATTAGGCTGGCCAGTTTCTACCACTCACTCTATTGTTGGTGCTATTGTTGGTTTTGCTGCTATTGGTGTTGGGGTTGATGCGGTTGAGTGGGGCAAAGTAGGGGGAATTGTCGGTAGTTGGATTGTTACACCATTAATTTCCGGTATTATTGCTTTTATAATATTTAATAGTGCACAAAAACTAATTTTTGATACTGATAAACCCTTGGAGCAAGCTAAACGCTGGGTCCCAATGTATATGTTTTTAGCTGGTTTTGTTTTATCCCTAGTCACTATACTGAAAGGTCTTAAACATATTGGTTTAGACGTGTCTTTTGCTGATGGTTTTTTATGGGCGATTGGTGTGGCGATGGTGGTTGCTTTTATTGGTAAAATTTTTATTGCCCGTCTTAAGTTTGACGATACAGCATCAAGGTCAACGCAATATGCAAACGTGGAAAAAGTGTTTGCGATACTCATGATCATAACGGCTTGTTGTATGGCATTTGCTCATGGTTCAAATGATGTTGCTAACGCGATTGGTCCATTAGCTGCGGTGGCTAGTATTGTGGGTAATGAAGGCAAGATAGGCGTTGAATCAGCGATAGAATGGTGGATTTTACCACTGGGTGGTTTTGGTATTGTTGCTGGCTTGGCTTTATTTGGTCATAAAGTTATTGCAACTATTGGTCAGGGTATTACGCATTTAACGCCAAGCAGAGGTTTTGCTGCAGAGCTGGCAGCTGCCAGTACGGTAGTTATTGCTTCTGGTACAGGCTTACCAATTTCAACAACACAGACACTTGTTGGTGCTGTTTTGGGTGTCGGAATGGCACGTGGTATTGCTGCGATTAATATGGGTGTTGTTCGTAATATCGTTGTTTCCTGGGTGATTACTTTGCCGGTAGGAGCTGGTTTATCGATTGTATTCTTCTGGATGCTTAAAGGTATGTTTGCTGCTTAAGGGCTAAAAGTTAAAGGTTAAAGGTTAAAGGTTAAAGAATAAAGTTTATACTCAAATAACTTTAGAAACAAAAAAGCCAATCTTATGATTGGCTTTTTAATGTCTGAATATTATTTCTGTTAACCAGTTCAGTATCAAAGTCAGTT
>JABSOJ010000629.1 GCA_013216005.1 Alteromonadaceae bacterium
ATGGGTTACGCCGTTGGCTAACCCATCCTACCTCTTTGTTTAGCTTCAATTTTCGACATAGCCTATGAAATTAGTCGAAATCACTTAAATTCAGGGAGTTATAGCCTAACCTGAGTAAAGTGCATAGGCATGATAAATTATTGATTGTAAATTTTCCTGTATCGTGAATTTTGAACATCATAAAACGTAATGTTTGGTTGATGTTTTTTATAATGAAAAGGAATAATTATGAAAACACTTTTGAAGACTATCTTGAAAAACATCGCGTATGTGACTCCCATTTTTATTGCTACGCTATTTTTTTTACCATTGGTAAATGCATCAATAATCAGTTATGACTTTGATAATGGATTACCAAGTGATTTAACTACATTTGGTGATACAACATATAATGCAAATGGTTATAGATCAAATTCCACAGGGCATATAGATTTAACATCAACAGCAACCCATCAAGCAGGTAGTTTCTTTTTTGATGAACAATTCCGTTCTGATAATTTTGAAATAGAATTTGATTTTTTAACCGGAGGTGGAGGCGGCGCTGATGGATTTACCTTCTCGTGGGTTGAACAAGCTGGGGTAGGACCGTCAGGAGCTGGTCAAGCGGATCCATTAGCTTTAGGCCCAGGCTATGCTGTTATTTTTGATACTTGGCTTAATCCAGGAGCGGAACTTTATCAAAATGCGATAAGGGTAAGGGATCCCTCTGGAACAGTTATACCTGATGTTGAAGCTAGTTTTGAAGATAATAACTGGCATAATGCACGTATATTATTCAATCAGGGAAACATTGTGGTTGACTTGGACGGGGTCAATATAATAAACGATACAATCGCTAATTATTCGGCAATTGATAGTTATTTTGGTTTCACAGGAGCTACTGGTGGTGCGACCAATTATCATAAAATAGATAATGTCACCATTAATGCTGTCGTAGCTTCAGTTCCTGAACCATCTAGTTTAGCGCTTGCTGCATTAGGTCTCTTGGGGTTAAGAATACGCCGTTTTAAGCAACAATAAATCAGCCGTTTCTTTATTTAAGGGGCATTGTAATTGATTTGTTATCATTAATGGCAATGACCCTTTGTTAGCGGCAAGCTTCAGGGCTGAATTGCGCTATTTAGTTTATCTTAAAATGGCCAGTTATTTATGGTGGTTGGTATATTTCCAAGTAGTTTGGGTATATTACCAGTTAACCGGATCAACTTTATAATACAGTTTTAGTTGTTGATAAAGACTAGGTTGTTCGCGGCAGAATTGTTTCGATTGTTCAAAAAACACTTCACTGGCAACGGCAAAAAATTCTGCCGGATCTGTTGCACCATAATAATCAAATAATGAAGGTTCTCCTGCCTTCGCTTGTTTTTTTAGTCGTTCAAATTGTGCTGAAAATACATCCGACCAGCATTTATAGTTTTGCCCTTTACCCAAAATGGGTGCACCGTTTGCTCTACCGTTTTCCTGATCGAGCTGATGAGCAAACTCATGGATCACCACATTGGCTCCATCATCGGGTAATTGCGCGCCATGCAAAGTATCTTCCCACGATAAAACGATCTTACCAAAATCCCAGGATTCACCTCTTAATGCTAATTTTTGTGTAAATTGTACACCATCAGCATTTTGCTTTTGTTGTTCCCTGACAAAAGCTCCCGGGTAAACAAGTATGGTTTGCAATTTCGGATAATAATCTGTTTTCCGGTTAAGTAATAACAAACATGCTTGTGCAGCAATGGTAATTTTTATGTCGTCATTAATCTTTATGCCATTACAACCAATAAAGTTTTTTTCCGCCAAAAAAACTTGAATATGTTGTTTTAACTGCAATTGCAAATCAGCAGGCATCTGCCTGAAATAAGGCATTCGTTGTTGGATAATTTTACGCCATTGTTTTTTAAAGGGCTGATTTCTTATTTTATCGCGCTGGTACTCGCGCCAACGGGGAGTTCCTAAACTATATACGACGAATAATACACCGACTAGCAGTGGTAAAATATAGGACAACATAATAACCTGCAAATTTGAATATTTATTAAGACATAAGCACTATGGAGGCAAATATCAAGTGTTAGTGATTTGTTAATTGATTATGACTACTGAAATATAAGGCCAATGCCTGATTATTCTTCAATAGGTGACAAACCCGTTATTTTAATCGCTTCAATTAAAAAATAGGAAAAACCACCCATTGTACATATGACAGATCAAGGTCGGTTACAATTGGAAAGCCTAGGCTGATAGTTTTTTCGAATGGGATGGCTGTTTTAACCTGACATTCCGCACCAATTTTAGGAATAAATTTGCCGGTAAACATCCCCGAGACAATCAATGATCGTTCGGTTTCTT
>JABSOJ010000630.1 GCA_013216005.1 Alteromonadaceae bacterium
TTTTTCGTATAATTTCATTGCTCAATATTTATCAATGATCGGTCGCCATAAGTAGCCCCTTAAAAACCGGCGATAAAGTATATTATTCAGGGTTGGTAAAAAGTGTGTACTATGTATATCTAAGCCCTTTTGGGGCTTTTTTTTTGCAAAAATCAGAATGTTAACTACAGTGTAATATTGATATTTTATGTATTTAACAGGATTACACATGACTGTCACCACGAGAGTTAAAGCTACAATACAGGAAGACAATACAGGTAAAAAAAGTGAACTGACTATCATTTTGACTGAGGAAGGCGAGTTATCACCTGTGACTGATTACTTACTTAAAATGGAAGCAGATGACTGTAGTGACTCATCGATTAAGAACGTAGTTAGGGCAACTCAACTGTTAATTGATTATATGGACGCAAATACAGACGTTTTTTCTGACCCTAAGATGCTATTCCAAACATTTGCTAAACGCATGTATGGCGGAACCATTGGTGATGATGGACTCGATCCCTCTGGCCTCTACTGGGTGCCGCCCAGTACAAGAACAGTCGATATATATATTAACGCGTTAACGGGATTGACCGACTACCTCTCTGATAAAACAGATGCCAAGAACATGAATCCTTTGGTTAAAGCAAGCCCTCATCAACACTGGCTGAATTATGCTGCCTGGTATCGAAAAAATCAGAATGACTTTCTCGGCCATATCAATGACAAGTCAAAGAATCAAACCATTCGCAAGGCAAGACTCATTTCAGGGCGCAGTAAGTCAACAGCAACCAACGATGATGCCAAGGCTTTTCCCGAACAGCACTTTGATAATTTCTATATGAACGGCATTGGTGGAGCCGCAGATCCAAGGGTGGCGATAAGGGATAAATTGATCACCCTTCTTATGCATTACGGTGGCCTAAGGGCAAGTGATGTAATGAATCTGTGGGTTTGTGATGTTTTTGAAGATCCGATGGATAATAACGAAAATCCTGAGGTTCCTAAAAAATCGCTTGTTCGTATATACCATGAAGAATACGGTAAAGCCCCCGAAAACTGGAAAAGCAGCAAGGGAGCGACTACTCGGCAAGCATGCCCGTTTGATTGCATGATAGACACCTATCAAATAGAGGTTGAACAATCTAAATGATAGCATTATCATAAAGGCCATAAATGATAGCTTATTAAGCCTAACGACCAAATGACACGATATATTTACGCAAGAACTTCAACAGTTGACCAAAACGTACAGCAACAAGCAGATCTGTTAAGTAGTAATTATCCTGATGCAGTGGTGAAGATGGAGAAAGCTTCTGCTACTAATATGGATCGCCCTGTACTCAGCGAGCTGTTATCAACCATTGTTAGATATGATTCTCTGGTAATATATGACCTGTCACGGTTGAACAGGAATACCACAGATTTTTTAACCCTTATAAAGCAATTTGAAGAAGATGGCATTAACCTAATCGTTCACAACATGGGAGGTTCACCGGTAGATACAGGAACTCCTGTTGGTAAAATGATCCTCACTGTATTAGTTGCTGCTGAGCAAATGAATGTAGAATTGATGAAGGAAAAACAGGCAATCGGAATTGCTACCGCTCAGAAAAATGGTAAATACAAGGGTAAACAACAATCAGCTAAAACAGTCACCAAGTGTAAGGCTGCCCTTATTGATATTGAAAACGGATTATCAAAGGAAAAAGCTGCTAAAGCTAATGGGATTGGCATTGCTACACTTTATAGATTCATTAAAGGGGTTAGTTCCACATAGCACTGGTTTGTATTCATGATGCTCTACAAGCCTTTACAATAAAGGGGTATAGACAGTTAGTAAAAAACATTTCAATAAAGAATATTTTTGTAATTAACTGATATATAGGTATTTTATATATCTTTGTCAGTTCAGTTTTTCTGCAACTTAAACGACCGTTTTCTTGGCTCCCCTAAAATAGAGTCAAATTGATGGATAAACTAACCAATTAACTCATCAAATTAAACTATACAAGATTGCAGAGTAGGTTTTATCTTTCTTTGTGATTTTGCACTTAAGCTATATTGTATCAGGCTGTAGCTGTTAACGGTGACAAATTGGGGGCTATATGGAATTAACCCGTTATTGGAAATTCTGAATTTCGATATTAAGATAATGTTATTATTGTTCAATACGTTACTAGATTTACAATTAATTAAATATCAACAGGTAAATCGCTGAAAGGCATATATACTAAGGGATGCAGCCTATCATGATAACAAACCAGTGCTATGTGGAATTAACCCCTACTTACGATTGACGTATTGATAAGTAGGGTTAACAGAGTTCTTAGTGGGTGGAAAAACCACTTTGGAAAGGTAGGT
>JABSOJ010000631.1 GCA_013216005.1 Alteromonadaceae bacterium
CTGCTAGCCAAGTGAAAATATGTCATAGAAGAACCCCTTATTTACAAAGGGCTCCAAGAGGGATTTCCTAGGAATAAGAACAAAAAAAGGATCTTATATATAATTAATTTAAATATAAATGTTAATATACAAAAACTGGTAATTAATGTATGAATTCACTCACCTTTAAGGTAATAACTTGTAAAAACAGTCTTTTGTTTCTTACTTTTGATTGAATTCGAACATAATTTAACCAAATTATTTTTAAAGTGTATAAATTAACACAAAAAAAACACTTATTTACATTAATGTAAAAACAAAACTTGATCCTAATAGGATCATATGTATATTATACCCATAGGTGAGTAGGAAAAAATAAAAATAACAGGTTGATTGTGGAAAATTTAAACGAACATCAAGCATTGTCTCTTTTTGACAGCAGAGAATTTGTTGCTCCTAGACCTATCTTAGAAATGTATCAAAGAATATCTTTTTCATCTTTTAAAGTTTGGGCAAGTTTATTAACAGATATCACTGAAAAAGATTATTCAGATCAAGATCAATTTATTCCATTAAGTTTGATCTGGCGAACTCTTGATGGAAGATTAAGTTATAAACGGCTTGAAAAACACTTAGATGAATTACAAACAACCTTGATCAAAAAAGATGAATACTTACCACAAACTCAAGAACGAAAATTAGCATCTTTCACTATGCTTGGTGCGACAGAAATTACAGTTAATGAAACTAATGATGTAACTAGTTTAAAATATCGTTTCGTTAAAGAACTTTTGCAAATTTTGAAAACAGAAACAGATAAAGAATTGTTTGTAATTGAAATGCGTACCTTTATATCTCTAAAAGGTGAAGGCGGAGAACATGCGAAAAATCTGTTACTTTATTGTACTCCGCATATCCAACTAGGATGCACACCATTTATTAATCTCAATGAATTACGTAATTATATGGGATTAAATACTTCATATGTTGATGATGAGGGGAATACTAATTTTAAAACATTTAATAGAGATGTTTTAAAAAAGGCAGTAAAAACTTTAACAGAAAATCCTTATATTTCTTTTGATATAGAAAAAATAGAACAAAAAAGAGTAAATCGTAAAGTTGCACAAATTAGATTTATTATAAAAGAAAGACGCTCTATTAAAACATTATTATCTAATGCAATAGATGATCATAGTTCACCTATAGATCCTCCACGTTTAAGAACAATGCTTTTAACATTTTGGGCTGAAAATATTCACGATACTTCAATATATTATGAAGTAGATACACTTCAAAAATTATTAAAACAATTTCGGTTTGTTGATAAATATATCAATGAAATTATTAATATTCAGGAACATCGAAAGAATCCAATTAAAGAAACCTATCGAATATTTGCTATTGCTACTGCCGTTACTCAACTTTGGTTAGATGGAAAATTAAAGAAAGAAAATAGTAAAATATATAATTACGCCTATAAAATCTTTACAAACGCCCAAGAATCTCAGATCGATTCACTATGTCAAAAATTTATAACAAATGCAGATATTAAATTATCTAAAGCTGATACAAATCTTGTCGCTAAAAAAGAAGTAGAAGAGTTACAAAAACATAATGTTATACAATTAGATAAAGGTTTAAAATCGTATAAAAAACTTATTATTAAAAAAGGATTAGAAGCTTTTAATGTCGATGAAATTTCTGAACTTGATAAAGAATATATTAAATTAGCAAAAGCAGGTGTATTTGGTACATGGCCGTTAAAAGCGGTTAATGATATTAATGATCATTCACTACCATTAATACAAGTATTTACAAGACGAACATTGCATTTTTACAAAACCTGGATCGCAGAACAATCAACGATATTAAAGAAACTCCCAGAAAAATCCGTAACAAATTTTTTGAGCTTGTATCCAGATCAAAAACGGTACACAACTTTTTTAAATATCCCTGTTGAAATAGATATAAATCATTTTAGCAGTTTAATTGAATCGTTGAAAACTAGACACAAAATATAGCAAGGTCATTTTATTAATTTTATCTTTCAATAACAGTAACTAACAATTTAAATTTTAAAATTTATTTTGTATCACCATTAAAAAATTCAAGCCTACAGTACATGCTCAACTTCTTCACTAAAGTGGCTCAGCACATCATAGAATTGTCGCCTTGCATGAGCATTACAAAAACATAGGTAAGTGATAACTTTTGATGGCTTGTTGCTAGGCAAGGCATCACACATCAAGAGTGGTGGGGCGTGTTCCATATTTCGTTTACTTAAAATGCTGTCGATGAATTCACCTGCATAGTCGGATAAGCAGGCAGCATTTCTGCTACCCACTCTCCTAAGAACCGTACG
>JABSOJ010000632.1 GCA_013216005.1 Alteromonadaceae bacterium
ATCACTTATTCATTCTTTTTCGACTTTACCACTCCCGGAATATTTTCGATAAACACTGTTTACGCCGAAAGATAAATCAAATAATGTTGATTCGGGAATTATTCTGGTTTTTCTTCTTGCATTAAACTAAATTTAGCAAGAAACAAAACTTGATCATAACCTCTACTTATTCAATGATCTCTCTAAGAGCAACCCAATTTTCGAACAATCAACCTTAAAGATGGAAATTACCATGATCGATAGCAGACTTGAAAAATGGCACAACATCGTATTTAACCGCGACATGAAACTACTACATGAATTACTTGACGAAAATGTGGAATTTCATTCTCCTACCGTTTGGCAACCAAAACTGGGCCGCGATATAACTCACTACATTTTGACAATGGTTATCGATATCTTCCAGGATTTTCAATATCACCGTGAATGGATAGATGACAATAATATGGCTCTTGAGTTCTCTACTACTGTAGATGATAAAAAAGTCAAAGGCATTGATTTGATCAAATGGAACGACGAAGGAAAAATCATACATTTTGAAGTTATGTTGCGACCAATGAACGGGCTACAACTGATGTATGATAAAATGACTGAAAGACTGCAACAAGCAGGTTTTGTTGCTAAATAACCTGAACTCGGGATAAGCAGCACTTGCTCAATATTCCCCTTTTCCAATTCTCTACGTTAAAACGTCAATAATTGAAAAAATTGAAACATTAAGTAAGGATTTAATGTTACACCGTTATTCTGTGATTTACGTGTCTCATTAACTTATTGATTTTGCTGAAACATCAAGTACTCATTATCGCGAATTCAGGTTAAATAATGTTACGTGAGTCATGTTGCAAAAAAACCAACAAAAAAGGAGCATAAGCTCCTTTTTTTAAAATAAAAATTGTGAATTAAATTTATTTTTCAGCTTCTTCAGTAACTGGTCTGAATTGAATGTTAGCTACTTTGATATCCGAAGAGTTATTACGTAATTTAGCTAAATTATTTACTTGACCAACAGAGCCTAACATCGCATGAATAGGGATGAATAAACCTCTTTTATGAAAATCTAATACTTTATCGTCAGCCAAATCTTGTAGTTTTTTCTCGTCAATACCGAATAAACCAACAAGTTTTTTATTTTCACCATTACTAAATGACATGATAAGTTCAAGTTCCATCAACAAATCATTATCTTCAAGTTCTTTAACAAATTTTTCTGTCATTACTTCATTATCGTATAAACGACCTAGTGATTCCTGAACACCTTTATAAAATTCAGAATCACTACCATCAGCATCAAATAAAGCTAATTCTTTATCTTCACCAACAAATTCACTATCAAGATCAATACAAGCAGTTAACGTTTTTTCTTTTTCAGGATCCAAACCTAAAGCAAATGGCACCATTGAAACTGAAAGAGGTACATAAATAGCGTTCCATTTGTCTTTTTCGTAATATAAGTTTTCGCCTGCTTCTAGACCTAACATCGCCACACTGCGGTAACGGGTAGATCCAGGTTCTTTAACCAACAAAATTGGATAGCTCGTAGCTGCTTGTGCATACTCACGCGCGCTAACAGGAACAATGTGTTGTTTCGCAACATGAGATAAATCACGTTTAGTTGAAACTTTTAAATTCTGATGCTGTTCTTTTTTTAATGGGACTACATTGGCCATGGGAAAATCTCTAATTTTAGCTGCCTGTTGTTCGGCATATTTTTATAATGTTAGAACAATTATGGTGACTACAAACAACTCTTTCAATGCTTATATTTAAAATTTTGCGAATTAATTTTACAAAAAACTAAACCTTCATTAATCTTTCAACAAAAACATTCGCTATATTTAATGCTATTATTAACTGAAACCAATTAGTTAAGCTAAATTTATAAATATTTATGCACAAAAAAATTTTATTTTTGATAATCGTTACACTTTTTATTGTTGGTGCTCATGCTAAGCCCCAAATAACGGTTCATAAAAGTTTAGATACTAACAACTTTGCTCAAGTAAAAATAACCAATGAAACAATTGAAGAACTCGCATGTTATGTAGCAATTGACGGACAAAAAATTAAATTTCGTTTATTGCCCCATCGTACTACAAGATGGTTTAAAGCAACAGATACCCGCTTTCCTCTAAATGCCATCAGTACCTGGTGTGATTATATTGAACTCTATCCTAATTTTAAAAAATTTAAAGCGTATTAAATGAAATGCGAAAGTTTACTAATATGACTTACTAATAGCGTTTACTGACAACATCAAAAGAAGATGGGTGTAGTTCTTTTAAATCGACGGATTTTATCAATTATCCATCCACCAATTTAAAGTTTGTATAAAGTCGCTT
>JABSOJ010000633.1 GCA_013216005.1 Alteromonadaceae bacterium
TAGCACGGTCAGAATAAAAATCCTTATGTAATTCATGTTAATTCCTTGGATAATAATTAAAATCAAAAATATCACAAGCTTAGGTTGTTTGATAGGTGTTTTGGTGTGTCTGATTTTTAATATGAAAACTCAATATGATTAAATAACTAGTGCCTGCTCTTTGCACAAAGTTAACGTCTGCTTTGAAGTATAATTTAAAAATATAGACAACTAACCGTATAGCTGAGATTGGCACATATGGGCCGGACAGCGTTTACAAAGAGCGCGATAATTAACATCAAACAGAGAAAGAAAACATGTGACGGCCCAGTGTCCGCTTTCAGATCATATACCTGAACTTACATAGATTTCTGCTATAGTCGGTTCAGAACGAAGTTAAGTGGTTGGTGACATTGAGTAATAATAACCATCTGTCACCGACCCGAATGGCACTTAGTTAAGAGATAATTCCATATAAATCAATGTATTACTTATTAGTTGTAATAATCTGACTTTGGACTAAAAATCAGGCCTTTATTCGTTTTAAAGGGCTACACTATAAATCACAGCAATTAACCTAAAAAATATAAAGTTATGTGAATTGCTATTTTATTGATTTATATACGGATAACCCTTAACTAAGTGCCATTCGTCACCGACCCCTTTAACTTCTTTATATTAGTAAGTCTTAGGGTTAAACGACCTCTATCATTTCAGGTTTACGCAAGAAGTACACCGCGAGAATGATGAGATAAACTGGGAAGCTGAATATGACTACGAAGCTAAAGATGATGCTGAGTTCGAAAATCCCTTGGATTAAGGAAACGATAGCAATGGCTTTTAAAAGACTGGGTAGTATATCAAAATGACGAAGTAGAATGATGCCAATTGTAATCTCGACCAGCCCAAAGATAACCATAGAACCGACGCTAATAGCATAGCTCATACTCATATGTAGGCCATTTGAATCTACACTTGCTGGCCAAACATCCAATAAGAAAAGACCTAAATAAAACACAACTGAAATGCCAATCATAAGCCATAATAAAACATCGATGTTTTTGAAATTAAGCTGATCGTGCAAAATACGTCTGAAGCAATAATAAATATAAATAGAGAACAGCCCTATACTTAGAAAGACCCAACTAGAAAAACTTAATTGACCAATATTGGAAAAGTAACTTTCATTGTCATTATATGCGCCCAAGGTGATTTCTTGGATCCAGTAAATAGGGAATAATACTGAAAGTAAAATTGCAGTGATTCCCGGTAGTAAGTAGTTATTATTTTTCATAAGTGCTTCTCCAACAGCATTTTAATTTTAGGGTTTGAAATAAATCGTTTTATTCTGGAACATATTCCAAAATATCACCAGGTTGACAATTAAGCTCTTGGCAAATTGAAGCAAGGGTGGAAAAACGTATAGCTTTAACCTTGCCTGTTTTTAAAAGTGATAAATTGGTCATCGAAATACCAATTCGTTGGGATAATTCTTTGAGAGAAATTTTATTTTTAGCCATCTCAACGTCGAGATGTATTTTGATTTGTATATTCATGTGGCTAGAATATAATATGTATTTATGTTTAGCAATGATTATTTTATGTTAATCGTAAATAATACTAATTTTGGACACTTTAAAATATAGAGTTATATAACGAAATATAGGGCTAAAGCTCCAACACATAGGGAGCTAAGCTAGAAATAATCTTAACTCAGAAAAGATGGAGGCAATCAAAGAAAACTATCATTATTTCCCATGAAAACTAATCCAATCTGTCTAGCTAGCTGTAATAGCTAATGTCTCTTTAGGGGCAATAGGGAACGTTTCATATCCATGAGCCAATGACGGTTAATGGCACAAATGCCCCCCAGAGACTACTTTTTCATATCCATAAAAGGTCAGAAAAGTGGCATTAGTGATCATACTGGAGGTTTATTTCAAAGATTAGGGACAATCACAAAACGTCACTAACATGTTAAATTTTCTCATACGGTGACGTGTTTCTCATTATTTGTGACGATCCACAGATAAGTTAGGATAATGTTAATACCTAACAATCTCTGGAAAAGTTTGAATAAATCTATTGAAAACTTGCTTAAATGGACCTTTCTCTGGAAAGCCTAACAGTTAGTATGTATAAAGGCTCCAGAGTTTTGCAGATATTGACATGTGGTAGTAGCCATTGTGGTAGTGGCACCACGGATCCAACGGACATATCAATTTGTGGAGATGGTATTAATTTTTCTTCCACAGTTCCAGCCGACGGTGGTCTGTTATCTCGTTATACCTAGGAAATCCCTCCTGGAGCCCTTTGTAAATAAGAGGTTCTTCTATGACATATTTGCACCAGGTTAGATG
>JABSOJ010000634.1 GCA_013216005.1 Alteromonadaceae bacterium
GTTCTCATTGTCTTGCACCTCAATAAGTTACGTTCATTTATAAGTATAGACAACAATTAGCTACAACAGAGCCTAAATATCATATGTCTTGTCCAGAGTTGTCAGAACAATCCATTGTTAAGCTGCAACAACATGCTTGGCCTGGAAATATTCGGGAACTAAGTCATTTAATGGAGCGGGTCTTATTTACCTGTAAAAAAACAATCATCACGCCCCTTGAATTAATGTTAGAAGAGTCCGAACATAAATCAGCCTCATTTGATGATCCGAGACTGACCATGGATGAAATTGAACAGCAGGCATTATTAACCCGCTTGAAGTTTCATCAGGGAAATGCAACAGAAACTGCTAAATCTTTAGGGTTGAGCCGTAGTGGTTTTTACCGGCGAATGAGTAAGGTAGAAAATGAGTAAATATGAAAGTAACTGAAAATAAAAAGGTTAATTATCCAGAGCCATGGCAGCTAATGCTTTTAATATGTCTGCCTTGCCTGTTGATCACGTCAGTTTCTCTTTATTTAGCGGATATTTCAGCTTATTTAATTGCTTTTATTATCCTTATTTTATTTTTGTTAACCAGCTATGTCATTGTTGCCAGTAAACAAAGTTCAGAGCATCAGATCCGAACAGTATCAAATATAGTAGAAGCGATGATCCACGGTGATTATTCTTTAAGGGGGCGGGTGCAATCTGATCAGGCTTTTCATGAATTGTTAGAGCATATTAACCAGCTGGCGGATACTTTATCTCGTCATAAAATTGAGGCCAAAGAAAGTCGGTTATTACTCGAAAAAATTATGGAACAAATGGACGCAATGGTGCTTGCTGTCGACGAGCAAGGTTATATTGTTATTGCTAACGTTTCGGATCAAAAGCTACTGCTTAATCTAAATGTTGATGGGGCAGGTGCTGATGGCGCAGGGTTAGAAGGCGTTGCTATAGATAAAAAACAAAAAATAAAACTATCGGATGCTCCATTGGGTTCAATAATACTTAATGCTAAAGCTGGCATTCTTTCTTTTGATAGAGCTTCTTTTGATCATGCCCATTTTGATCAAGCACAACTCAGCGGCGAACATTTCTTAATCAAAGAATCATTTTTAAGTGAAGGTAAAAAGCATCATTTATACTTGATCACTAATGCTGAACGTTTGTTAATGGAAAAAGAGCGCAAGGCATGGCAAAGTTTATTTCGGGTATTAAGTCATGAATTAAATAACTCGTTAACACCCATTGCTGCTATTAGCCAATCAATGAAACAGAAGTTGAAACAAACGGATGGTGTTGTTAACCAGACTTCTCTTTATGAAGGTATTAGTATAATTAATGAGAGGTCTGAATCTTTAAGTTCATTTATTGCCAGTTATAGTCAACTCTCTCATTTGCCAGAGCCTCATAAAACAAACTTTAAATTAAAGGGGTTTATCAATAATATCAGTAAGCTTTTTCCTAATTGTATATTTACTTTATCTTCAAATATTGAAATGTTTGGTGATTTCATAATTGAAGCTGACAGAAGTCAGCTTGAACAGGTACTGGTAAATTTGTTCCTTTTTATAGTACAAAACCCCAAGGTAGCGGTATTGGATTAACCTTGAGTCGGCAAATATTATTTAATCATGACGGTATGTTAAAACTTTATAATCATGGCTCAGGTGCAGAGGCAATGATTTCATTGCCGCTGGTAAACGAATTACTGTCGGACAAACGGGTGAAACGATAAAATTAGCCTAATCGCGTTTGTTTTTTTGGAAAACAGAACAAAAGGGATGGCAAAAGGGCCAAGTAGGGCTCCTACCAGAGCCCAGTAATACTTGGCTGATTTTTGATGTTTTGCAATGGCGTAACAAATAAAAATACTGATAATATTGATTATTAACCACGCAAAAATCATGTCATGCCTCTTCTTTCTTCTTTGTTGTTTATTTATGTTTAGTGTATTTATTTTTAGTGTATTTATTTTTAGCGTAAGCAGCCTAACCGTAAATCGTTGGTATCGCTAAACGTTTATGTTGGGTTTTACGGTAAGTATTGAGAATAATCGTTTCAACTTCAGCGCTCACTGTTTTACCTTCAAGAAAATCATCAAGTTGATCATAACTGATGCCTAAGGCATCTTCATCAGTTTTACCCGGGTTCAATTCTTCTAAATCAGCGGTAGGTGCTTTGTTAATCAACAATGAAGGCGCACCAAGATGTGTTGCTAATTGTCGAACCTGACGTTTTGAAAGGCCAAACAGAGGAGCCAGATCACAAGCACCGTCACCCCATTTAGTGAAAAATCCGGTAATATTTTCAGCTGAATGATCGGTACCTAAAACTAGGCCGCCAACGAGC
>JABSOJ010000635.1 GCA_013216005.1 Alteromonadaceae bacterium
CAGCCTTTTCTCATTTTAAATTCACTCAATCAAGTTCATGTCACCATAGTATAGATTATAACCACTTAAAACTAAAGGTATGACGCTTCCTAGGTGGCTCGTCAGATGGTTTAATTGGTAATTGGTTTAGTGAAGCTAAAGGTAGTACTATCCAGTTGAGTAAACTAGGCCGTGCAGCCGCATCTGCAGCATCTTCTATAGGTGCAGCGGGTATTTCAAAAGTGGTCAGTGGACATTCAGGGTTTAATTGGGCTAATATTGCAGCTTCTGCGGCGTCTGCTTCAATTGGTGGAACTTTGCCGGGTGAAGTGAATACCAGTGGTTTTGCTAATGATTTGTTGATGGGGAGTGCGGGGAGAACTGTAGGTTATGGGGTTAATCGTGCCTTTGGTGGTGATCGTAGTTGGAATGGGCGTGATGTTGTTGTTGATGTGTTTGGCAATGCCATTGGGAACAGTATTGTTGGTCAATTGCAGAAGCAACCTAAACCAAAAGTTCAAGATCCAGATACTGGAAAATCTTCTCCTTCATTAGTGGGTGAGTTTGATGTGATGGCAGCTGCTGCCGCACAGAAACAGAAAGCGGTTGATTTGTCTCAACAGCAAAATACAAATACAGTTGCCCCTGTTCAAAGAGGCAGTGTTAATGATGCTCTTATTGAAGATCTTGGTGCAGCTTATTTTGCTGAAAATCCACTTTATAGCTTTGACCTTAAAACTGACCTAAGTGATTTTGTGTATGATGTGCCAAAATATTTACGTCGTCCTATGTCACCTAATAGTGAAAGTTTATTTGATTTTGATAAAGCATCCTATGGTGCTGGTCTTTTAGGTGTAGCAGCAGGAATCAGCAAAAGTGGCTCAATTACATCAGGAAAAATTAGCAGTATAGGTGTTGTAGATGATGTTTTAAGCACCTTTCCAAGTTTATCTAGCTATAAAGATGGTTGGTCAGGAGTACAAAAACCACTTGTACCTTCTTTTGAAGAGTTTAGATTACAGAGCCTTCAAACCGATATTTTCAATGCAAAGTCGTTAGATCATTTAGATAATTTATCTAGCTATAAATTTAATCCTGACCTAGCAACAACTAATGTGAACCAATGGGCAAATAAGTTACAACCTTTTAGTAAATGGTTAGGAGGGCTGGGTACTGTTGCTTCAGTTGGTGGTGTTGGTTTGGATATGGCAAGTGCTTATCAAAAAAGTGAAGATGTGAGTCATCAACTTTTAGCTTCTACAACGAACGTGGCTATTGAAGCAGGTGGCTCTTGGGCAGCCTTCAAATTAGGAGCCGTTTCGGGAACAGCGATTAGTGCCCCATTTGTTGGTCCATTTTCTCCAGCTGTTGGTTTGGTTACTGGCACGTTGGCTGCGGGAGGCTTTAGTTATGGGTATAATTATGATTTTACTGATTCACCTACAGGGGCTAATTCATGGTCGAGCCAGTTTAAGACTCTTTCTAAAGAAATCAGTCAATCGCATGACAATTATGAGACTTATAAGAAAAATAACCCAAGCATTTGGAATCACATCGTGCGGTAAATAAAGCAACTCAAGGTGGATTATTTAATCCACCTTTTTAATTTCCATGATATGTGTACCTAGCCATATTTTGTTAGTGGTGATATTTAAATTATTACCTTGGATTAATTGCTTTACTTCGCTTGTTGGCCAATAAAAGGAAATTTTCATTTTATCCAATGCTAATGTTAGTTTTGTATGACCTCTGTACCAGCCTTGTCCTCTGTCTGCATTTATCAACCGTGCTTGGATGGTTTGGTGTTCACCGGGAATAAATAAAGCGGGAGAAGTTATTACAGGAACAAATAATCTACCTAAAAGGTAGAATATTCCGCAAAAGCCAATAATGCCCCCGCATACAATTATACGTTGGCCTAGGCTATTACAATGATATTTAAGTGATTCAATTAATATTATTTTTCCACGAGTACCCCGACAAAATAACAAGTAATAGAAAAGAATCGTAGATAAAATAGAGCAACTTATTTTTCCAAGGTTATCAACTAGCCAGTCGTTTGGAATAATAGGTAATTTAAATGTTAGCAAAAATAAAAGACCAAAAAGTACTTGAAAAACAATAACTCCTTTGATGAAGGTATATGCTCGTTTTTTTCGCTCAGGGCTAATGTCGTTGTTCGTATACAAAGTTCAATTCCTTAAAGTTAAATCAATGAATCAAAGGAGACAGAGTCGCTGACTTCTTCTTTTAAAGGAAGCGTCACAGCAATAGTTTTATTGTACACTATTTAGTACAACGGTCTTCCATTTATCAATCCAATCATTTGTA
>JABSOJ010000636.1 GCA_013216005.1 Alteromonadaceae bacterium
AGAACAGTTCAATCAAGATTGAACTGCAGGATAGCTATGAATTGTGAACCGTAATGCCTTGAATTTGATCAGTGCCGTTTTTTGGCAGCTAAAGTAAATGAGCCTGATTCAACTAAAGTTACAAATAAGAACAAATCGTCAAGTTTAGTGGTTGCCATTTTGATTGTTGCATATATAGAATAATTATTTCTATTAAACCCATCTAATCAATAAATAGCAATGCAGATATACTTATTTCAGTTAATTAACTCGTAAAAAATAAACAGTTAAAGTTACACAATTTAAAAATTAAAGTTTAAAAGGAAAGTGAGATGAGTGAAGTTAGAGAAATTAATAGTAATGAATTTGTTCAGGAAGTTGAAAATCATCAAGGTAAAGTCTTAGTCGACTTTTTTGCCCCCTGGTGTGGTCCTTGTAAAATGATTGCCCCGATAGTTGATCAAATCTCCCAAGAGAAAAGCGATTTAAAAGTGGTAAAAGTTGATGCAGATAATGCGCAGGCTTTAATGGTAAAATTTGGTATTAGAGGTATTCCAACTTTATTATTATTTAATGATGGCGAAGTGCTAGCAAGCAAAGTGGGAGCAGCATCTTTGACTCAAATTCGTGAATTTGTAAGCTAAATGTAATTTGTTCTGAGTTTTGTCTTTTTTCTAAAAGTGGCGTTAATAGAGGAATTAAAAGTGAGCTTAAAATAGAGGATAGAGGATAGAAGATAGAGGGGTAGTCAAAATAGAGCTGAAAATTTAAAGGTAAATCTTCAGCGCTTTGACTATATTTCCATGTGGTTAGGATATATTTTGTTTTTGATGAAACAAATAAAGCGAATATCAGGTCTGATCAAAAATATACCCTCAAATTAATTGGAAAAGGTAAGTAAATGAGAACATTACTTGTATTAATGACGGTAACTTTATTGTCATTTTCTTTTACCGCTTCATCCGCTAACGAATCAACTAAAAATATTGCCCCGCCGTGGGAATTACTTACGCAGTCAGGTGAAGACATTTCTTTGGCTGATTATAAAGGTTCTCCTGTGATTTTACATTTTTGGGCGACATGGTGTCCTTATTGTAAAAAACTACAACCTCAATTAGTTGCTTTACAGAAAAAATATCAAGCACAGGGTGTTCAACTTGTATCCATAAGTTTTAACGAAGACGAAGGGGCTTTACCTCAAGAAGAAATTTATCAACGGGGTTATGATTTTATTACGGCGGTAAATGGTGATAGCGTTGCCCAATTATACGGTGTGCGCGGAACCCCAACCACTTTCTTTATCAATCGAGACGGTGCGGTAATTTTCAAATCAAGTAGTTCTGATGTAAATGATGTACGTTTAGAATTAGCGGTTAGAGCAATAATAAAACGGTGATCTACAGGGGTTATTAATTTACCCAACAATTAAGTGTACACGTGTACACTGAATGTGCATTGTGGTATCTTCTTTTCACTTAGAGAGAACGTTTGTCTCAAAATATTGATTTAACAGAAGTGAAAAGATGAAAATAACCCCATTAATCAGTGGCTATAGTGTTGAAGAAGAAATTGCTAATGCTGTCAGTCATGGCATTGGTGCTTTATTAAGTGTTGCTGCGCTTACCTTATTAGTTACTTACGCTGTATTACAGGGTGATCCACTGCGTATTATAAGTTTTTCTGTATATGGTACTAGTTTAGTTTTGCTTTTTAGTGCTTCAACGCTCTATCACTCTGTGACGAATGAAAAATTTAAGAAGTTATTTAAGTTACTCGATCACTGTGCCATTTATGTGTTAATTGCAGGTACTTATACCCCATTAATGTTACTGACATTAAAAAGTTCATTAGCAATTTCTATGTTATTACTCATTTGGGGTATTGCATTGGGTGGGGTTTTATTCAAATTAAAATATGGTCATAAATATAAAAAGTTATCTCTGATCACCTATATAGTCATGGGTTGTATTTCATTGATTATTATCCATAAACTGTATCAACAATTAGATATAGGCGGTTTAACCTTATTAGCTGCGGGTGGCCTGATTTATCTATTGGGCGTGATTTTTTATGTGCAAGAAAAAATCCCTTTTAATCATGCTATTTGGCATATGTTTGTATTAGGTGGAGCTGGTTGTCACTTTTTTATGATGCTGCATTATGTGTAGTTATTAAGGTATAGTTAGTGTCTGAACGGAAATCCTGAAAGCCTTATTTTACGGGGTATTCAAGCAATATTGCAAAACGAATATTTTGTTATTTTTGGCTAAAAACGGCCAAAACGCTTAAATCTACATCAATACCGACTGATTAGCTTAAATCTTCGT
>JABSOJ010000637.1 GCA_013216005.1 Alteromonadaceae bacterium
AATCAACATTAATGTGAGTGCCCACACAAATTGCATGATAACTAATTGTTAAAGAACGTTATTGTTTCTCTAAGAGAAACCAACAACCAGTGTTAGTCGCATTCGCTAACCACTGTTGCTTCAAAGCCTTGTCTGAAGCGAGATGCGCATGATACGCTTCTCAGTTTTGATGTCAATACTTTTTTAAAATATCTACCATCTAATTTTAAAATTCCGTTTTTAAACATTTAAAATTGAGTTTACTCATAAAATATGACACGTAAACGATTAAAAATATCAACTACAACCATCTTTTGGACAGGATGCTGACTTCAATCATTTTAGCTCTCTGGTCAACACTTATTTTAAATTAATCATGAAATTTTTATATGAGATGTATTTAATGCGGCAACTAACAACTTAGATTTGGACTTGGAATACGTTTGATTCAATCATTGAAGAAAGCCTGTGTTCTGTATTCACTCAGTCATTCTCTACTATTAATGAATAACCTCAATATCAGAAGCACAACATCCACTATTATAGATGTTATGTATCAAATTAATCATTTAAAATTTAGCTGATACCATTAACATCAGACCATATGCATCAACTTTTCTAATGGCTTTAACTATATATGTAGATTTTGTTTCACTGCTGTCTGTTAATCCATCGCGTAAGATCTTAAAGTTAGTATCAATAAAAAGACCAAGACCTACACAAATTCAGTTAACACCTTCCTTATCTTTAACTCCCAACATATAACCAATTGTAAATGTAGATAATGAATCGCCCTCTTTCTTTACTACATTTATTGCAATGGAAGGCCAAGAGAATTAATCACCATTCTTCTTATCTGGCTAAGGGTCCCATCGGTATAAAACTCATGATTCAGATCGCGCGTTGTGGTATCTTCCTGGTAAATATCAATATCTTCTATCCCAGTAGTAATGTAGTTATAAGATATTGCTGCGGTACCACCCAATAACTTATAGCGTAATTTATTTTACGCCTTACGGCATAATCAAGATACGACACAGCCGGGTAATGGCATATTGTTCACGTGTATAATGCAGGGTTAATGATCTATCTCCGTTGAAAAAAATAGTAATCCGATAACCATTGGTATGCATAACAATTTACTTCGGATACATATTGAGTTGACGTTTTATAGTGTGAAAACGCTGTAGCATTGAAAAATCAGGATTCCCGTCATGGGCTATTGCCAACATAAAGTGAGCAAGGTGAGGGTTTTCTTCGCCATTGGCCAAAGACATGTCAAAGTAGATAATCGCCTCGTCGTCATTTCTGGCAAGTAATTGTTCATATCCATTGGGAGGATTCTCATTGCCAATATGATTGAATATAACAGTAAAAAAATAACCATAGGCTAACACAATAGAGGAGACCTAGGCTGTCGAAATATGACCATTTTCAACCAATTTACCGTTTATATTTTTGGCTTTTTTAATATTGTTGGAATTTTGATTGTTGTTACATTTAAATCCTAAATTGACGGAATAATATGCTATTTATCCCGTTAGATGTAACAAGATATTAATGAAAATAGCATTTTGCCACTAAATATTAAATTTCAGCACAATTACGTAAATCCAATAAATAGTAAACATCATACTTTGTAAAGTCAAAAACTGGTAAATTGAATATCCCCAAAAGCACGAGTTTTCGACAGCCTAGAGGAGACCTCTATTCTTGCTTTAGTAAACATGGCTTAAAACTTAACCTTTTTGGCTTCCAAATTATCTGTATTCGCGATGATCACATTGTACAAATTGATGTAGGTGTTTAATGTATGAAGATAAGTTGATCCCTGAAGAACAGAAGGAGGTTCTTCAGGGGTGCGCCAGTCATATTAGGCCTTTTTATGATAACCCAGAGCTGTTCTCATATCCCAATCGTATTTGGTGAGAAGAATATTTATATAATCTAATCCGTTACCATTATCGTATCCTGCAATAGAGTTAGGACTACATTGTAATTATTGTGAATGTGGACCTGATATACTAAGGCAATGTTCGAGTTTTCCATAAACATTCCAACTCTTTCACCTGAGGTTATAAAAGCTACCAGCACCATCTGCTACTTCTTCTTGTTTGAGAGGTTGTTCGAAAGCGCCATCAAAAATGCCTTCTGGAGGTTCAACGCCCCATCTCAAATAAGAACAAAAACCATAACCTGCTAGCCAAGTGTAAATATGTAATAGAAAACCCACCTGAAATGTCACTAGTTAGTGCCCGAACGAAAAGTCAATAGCCATTGCTACACATGGGCTGTAGCGATTAATTCAAAACGAAGATTT
>JABSOJ010000062.1 GCA_013216005.1 Alteromonadaceae bacterium
AAATTATGAAAGTGATGTACTCAGATTCATGACAGATGTAGATGTGCCATTTACCAATAATCAAGGGGAAAACGATTTAAGAATGGCAAAAGTTCAACAGAAAATATCGGGCTGTTTCAGAAGTAAACATGGGGCTAAAATGTTTTTTGGTCTTCGTAGCTACCTGTCTAGTTGTAAAAAACAGGGGGTTAGTGCATCCACTGCTTTAGCGTTGTTATTGAACGGTATGCTTCCAAATATTTTTACCCCTGCTGAGTAGTTACTATTTTTTTATAGTAAGTCCTACTTTAGTGATACTTTATTTTTGGAGGTTTATCATGAAAGTAGAATTAGTAACAACACTTAAACGTCAGCTACAAAAATTCTTGCAGAATTACGCTATCTAAAGAGCCTGTTTTGATAACGGAGCATGGTAACCGTTTGCATATTTGGTTGATGTTGATGATTATGAGTTAATGCAAAGTAGAATCGGTATTTTAGAAGGTATAGCTAAAGGTGAAAGAGCTATAAATGAAGAACGTGTATTTTCGCATAGTGAAGCGCAAGAGAAAATGAGCAAATGGCTGAAATAATTTAGACAGAGCCAGTATTAACTGATTTAGATGATGTGGTTGAATATATTGCTGTGCATAACTTTAATCCCACCAATCAATCCCACTAATCAATCCGACCATCTTCAATGGCCGAATAATCAGTGGAACTGGTACTATGTTAAGTCATCACTGTTTGATAAAGTACCGCACATTAAGTAAAAGTAGTTTGGTAAAACATCACAAGAATAATTATCGGGCAAACAATACGTACATAATTAGGCCATATTTTCCAGAAAAATGAAGATTCTATTTCTGGGTAGCCTTGCTTAAGTTCTTCTAACATTGAATTTCTACGCCATACCCAACCAGCATAAATACACAACACTAAGCCTAGTAATGGCTGGCTGTATTGTGTCGTTAATGAGATAACAAAACCGAATAGATTTTCAAAATTAAATATCAGGATAGCGCTGAGTAACATAATAAGCGCCCCTATTAACCAGCTGGCTTTATATCGGTTAAGTTTGGTATTTTCTATGGTAAAAGCGACTGGTACTTCCAGCATTGAAATTGAAGAAGTTAGTGCAGCAATCGTCATTAGCACAAAGAAAACTAAAGAAACGTAATTACCGACCACACCCATTTCTAGAAATAATTGAGGGATAACGTTAAATATTAATCGGTCGCCATCAATCAGTTCACCCGCATCAGTAAAAATAGTGACGCCATTGTGTAAAGCCACGTACATAGCCGGAATAATCAACATACCAGCTAAAATAGCAATACCAATATCGACAAGAGCCACAGAAGCACCAAGTACGACAATATTTTCTTTTTTACTGACATAAGAGCCATAAATTAACATTGTACCAACCCCTAATGACAAAGAGAAAAAGGCTTGTCCCATGGCACTTATTAGTAAATCAGGGCTTAATATTTTTGAAAAATCGGGAACTAGATAAGCTTTCCATCCTTCAATGGCTCCATCTAGCGAAGAAACGTAAAGAATCAATGAAATAATTAATATTAGCAACATTGGCATAAGTCGGGTTGACCAACGTTCAATACCCTCACTGACACCACGACAGACAATGCTGATGGTTAATAAAGAAAATAAGATACAAAAAATTAAATTTCGAGTTATTGAAAATTCAATTAACCATTGTGAAGCTTGATGCCAGCCGATAATTTCCGTAATGGCTTGTAAACAGTGCGCAATCATCCAGCCTGCGACAATAGCGTAAAAACTTAATATTAAACTAACAACGGCAAGGCCCCAGAGACCGGCTGTTTTACCTGCAATTTTACCTAATGAAGTTGGTGAAATCTTTTGCAAGGCATTAGCCATATTTGATTGTGCATAACGGCCAATGGTTAATTCCGCCATTAATATCGGGTATGCTAAAACGAAGGTTAATAATAAATAAACCAGTACAAATGCTGCACCGCCATTGCTGGCAACCTGAGTAGGGAAGCCCCAGATATTACCTAAACCTACAGCAGAGCCTGCTGCGGCAATAATAAAGCCTATTCTTGATGAAAACTGACCGCGCGCGCTCATTGAAAGTCACCTCTTATTTTTATTTTAATAGTGTTAAATAACCGATCTTGCCTCTAATCATACGGATAAAAACGCTTGTGCATAGTTTTTTATCTTTATTAGTTTCTCATAGCGCTGGTATTCCAGAAAACGGTAGGAGTAAAAAGAAGGTTCACCTACACTCAAGTAGCTTGGGTGTAAAATAGCAGACTGTAAACAAGTCTATTGAAATACATTCATTTTTTGAATCAAATCTAAAGAATAATATAATTATAGTTATTTGTTGAAAAAGGATAAAGTTCATTAAGCAACTAAACTTATTGGTATAACCTCCTTAAAGAAGGTCAGATAAATGTCTGAAGTAAAAACATTAAAGTCATACATTAATGGACAATTCATTGACAGTAATGAATATTTTGACAATATAAATCCTGTAGACGGCACTGTCATTGCCAAAATCGCGGAAGCATCAACCGCTATGATCGAAGAAGCTGTTATTGGTGCCAGAGCAGCATTAGCTGGTGAATGGGGTCGATTATCTGTTAATGATCGTTGCGCGTTACTGCATAAAGTAGCGGATAGAATGGCAGAAAGAGAAGAAGAATTTATTGCTGCTGAAATTGCCGATACCGGTAAGTCATTGTTTCAGATCAAAACGATTGACATTCCACGTGGTACGGCCAATTTTCGATTTTTTGCTGATCTTGCACGTTTTAATAACGGTGAAACCTTTATTACCGAAACGCCTTCAGGCGACAAAGCTTTAAATTACAGTGTAAATAAACCCCTAGGCGTTGTAGCGGTTATTTCTCCCTGGAACTTACCTTTATTACTCGCGACATGGAAAATTGCCCCGGCAATGGCTTGTGGAAATAGCGTCATTTTAAAACCTTCAGAAGAAACGTCTTCTACTGCTGTTTTATTGGCAGAAGTGATGGATGAAGTTGGTGTGCCAAAAGGCGCATTTAACTTAATTTTAGGTCGGGGAAAGGCCGTTGGTGATGCGCTAACGGGTGCAAAAGGTATTGATGCGGTTACTTTTACCGGTGCATCGAATACTGGTAAACAGATAATGAAATCTGTTGCACAAAGCGTTAAGCCCATTTCTTTTGAATTAGGTGGTAAAAATTCTGCCATTGTTTTTGCCGATGCTGATTTAGATAAAGCGATAAAAGGCGTCACTAAATCTACCTTTACTAATTGTGGTCAAGTTTGTCTTTGTACAGAAAAAGTGTTTGTACACCGTTCTCTTTTTGAGCGGTTTGTAGAGGGACTTAAACAGGCAGCTAAAGCTATTAAAATTGGTTATCCGCTGGAAAAAGATGTTTTTATTGGTCCCTTGGTTTCGAAAGCTCACCAGCAAAAAGTCCTTTCTTATTATCAGTTAGCTAAAGATGAAGGTGCAACAGTTGTCACTGGTGGCGGTGTGCCGATTTTTAACGATGAACGTGATAATGGCTGTTTTATTGAGCCAACAATAATTACCGGACTTGAAGATAACGCCCGTGTTAATCAAGAAGAGATTTTTGGTCCTATTTGTCACGTATCTATTTTTGATGACGAAAATGAAGTGATCCGTCGGGTTAATAATACAGACTATGGTCTTGCTGCTTGTGTCTGGACAGAGAATTTGTCACGTGCGCACCGGGTAGCACCGCTACTTGATGTTGGTCTGGTTTGGGTAAATACATGGTTTTTAAGAGATCTTAGAGCGCCGTTTGGTGGTGTTAAGTTATCAGGTATTGGCCGGGAAGGTGGTCAACATTCCTTAGCCTTCTACAGTGAGCCTATAAATATTTGCATCAATATTGAGCAAGAATAACGGGTTAAGAATGACGGCTTAAGAAAAGTGTTTTAAGAATAATTGCTTAAGAATAATCACTTAAGAATAAACACACAAATAAATATTAACAAGAGTAGAACTGATTATGAGCTCAACAAGCAAAGTTGTTGCAGGTAAAGCAAAACCACGTGGTGCATTTCCCCATGTTAAACGTGCCGGAGATTTTCTTTATATTTCAGGCACCAGTTCAAGACTGCCGGATAACAGTTTCGCCGGCGTTGAAGTTGATGAAATGGGAACCACTAATTTAGATATAAAAATTCAGACGCGCGCTGTGATTGAAAATATGCAGGATATTTTAAAATCTGTCGGGGCTGATTTAAGTGATTTGGTGGAAATAAGTACTTTCCTTGTCAACATGAACGATTTCGGCGGTTACAATCAGGTTTACGCTGAATTTTTCGATTTTGACGGACCAACACGAACTACGGTAGCGGTACATCAATTGCCTCATCCTCATTTATTGATTGAATGTAAAGCAGTGGCTTATAAGCCTTTGTAGTTGCAGGTTTAGGTCTTAAGTTCTGGTTAGAAGTTCTAATGCTTAAGTTCAAAGCCCAAAGTCATTCATTAAGAAAAAAAGGCACCAATCAAACCGGGTAACAGTTCATATTTGTGTATTATCATGTTTAAGTTGATACAGTCCATAGCCTGTGTAGGTTTGAACTCATGTAAATTAACATAAAACATTGTTGAACTGTAACCCTAATTTAGCCTATATGGTCAGTGCCGAAAAAAATAACAAAAATTAAAAGGAATATAAAATGAGCAAACTAGCAGCGTTTAACTTCCACAAATGGATAGAAGAGCACAAACATTTATTAAAACCACCGGTTGGTAATGTGCAAATCTGGGAAAACACCGACATGATGGTAACGGTTGTAGGTGGACCAAATCAGCGTACCGATTTTCATGATGATCCGGTTGAAGAGTTTTTCTATCAACTCAAAGGCGACATGGTATTAAAAATAATTGAAGACGGTAAATGTCGTGATCTCTTTATTCGTGAAGGCGATATTTTCTTCTTACCTGCTCATGTTCGTCATTCACCGCAACGACCGATGGAAGGGAGTATTGGTTTAGTGATTGAGCCAAAACGTCCTGACGGCCTGAAAGATGCGTTTGAATGGTACTGCTTTAATTGTGAAGCCTTGGTTCATCGCACTGAAGTTATTTTGAAATCTATTGTTAAGGATTTACCTCCTGTTTATCAGGCATTTTATCAAGACGAAGCAGCAAGAACATGCCCGCAATGTGGCGAACTCCATCCGGGTAAACAAGCACCTGATGGTTGGGTGACGCTTGAGGATAAACCATGAATGTAATTGATATTCACTCGCATTTTTTTCCAAAAACATGGGTTAATTTAAGCGAAAAATTTGGTGGTGATGACTGGCCCTGGTTACGGCATATGGATAATGGCAAGGCCATGTTGATGAAAGGCAGCAAAGAATTCAGACCTATTTATTCTGCTTGTTGGGATGCTCAGGTACGTTTAGAAGAAATGGACCGTGATGGTGTAGATAAGCAAATTATTTCAGCGACACCTATATTATTTGCTTATGAACGTCCTGTTGAGCAGGCACTGTATTGCGCGCAAATATTTAACGATGCGGCACTGGAAATTTGTGCTAAAGGGAATAACCGTTTATTCGCTTTGGCACAGGTACCACTGCAAGATGTTGATGCTTCGTGTAAGGAAGCTAGTAGGGCGAAGGAAACGGGTCATGTCGGTATTCAGATTGGTAATCATGTTGGTCCAAAAAACATGGATGACGAAGGCGTTTTAACTTTTTTAGAACACTGTGCCAGTGAAAATATTCCGGTATTTGTTCACCCGTGGGACATGATGGCCAGCGACCGTACTAAAGATTATATGATGGGCTGGACGGTAGGTATGCCGGCTGAAACTCAACTGTCTATTGTTTCGATGATTCTGGGTGGCGGTTTTGATCGTGTCAGCGACAAGCTAAAAATTTGTTTCGCGCATGGCGGTGGTTCGTTTACTTTTTTACTGGGTCGGTTAGAAAATGCCTGGCTACACAGAGATATTGCCCGTGGAAAATCTCAGCATCCACCTAGTTTTTATCTCGATAGATTTTACTTAGATACCGCCGTATTTGATCCGGATTCATTGGCGTTATTAATCAAGAAGATGGGGGAAGACAGATTAATGTTCGGTACGGATTATCCATTTCCACTGGGAGAACAAGAGATGGGTAAATTGATTAAAACTGCAGATTTATCAGATGTAACCAAACAAAAATTATTAGCGGGCAATGCTGAACGGTTTTTCAACATTTAGTTATTTTATAAAGTTCCAGTTACTTTACCAATATTGAGAATTTTTGAAATAACACGTTAATAGCAATAAACAAGACGAGTATTAAAAAGCTCAAGAGAATATAAAAATGTTACAAGAAATAGCCAAAAAATTAGACCAAGCTGCTGCCAGTGCCACCAGTATTGAGCAATTATCTAATACCAACGAATTGTCACTTGAAGATGCTTATCAGGTACAAAAATTAAGTATTGATGAAAGGTTAAGCCGCGGAGAAACGTTAGTCGGTTATAAAATGGGTTTTACCAGTAAAGCCAAAATGCTGCAAATGGGCGTAGATGATCTTATTTGGGGGCGCTTAACAGATGCGATGATCATTGAAGATGGCGGTGTAATTGATTTAAGTAAATATGTTCATCCCAGAGCAGAGCCTGAAATCGCTTTTATACTTAAAAGTTCTTTATCTGGTATTGTCACTAAAGCGCAGGCATTCGCCGCAGTTGAAGCTGTTGCCGGGGCAATAGAGGTGATTGATTCACGTTATAAAAACTTTAAGTTTTCACTAAGTGATGTTATCGCTGACAACTGTTCAAGCACTGGTTTTGTTATTGGTGCTTGGCACAAAGCTGATTCTGATATCAGTGATTTAAGCATGGCGATTAAAGTGAATGATGAAGTCGCTGCCAGTGGTTCCAGTTCAGATATTTTAGATCACCCAATAAATTCACTGGTTGAGGCGGCAAGGTGTATAGCGCAGTCAGGTGAAGAACTAAAAGCCGGACAAATTATTTTAGCAGGCGCAGCGACTGCTGCCATTGCTTTAGTACCAAATCAACATATTTCAGCAAATATAGAAAATCTTGGTAGTTGTAGTTTCAGCACCACGAATAAATAAAGTAAGGGATACCATGACATTTGAAAATACACTGGCGTTTGCCCAAGAGCAAGATAAACAAGATGAGCTTGCTCATTATCGGGAGCAGTTTCACCACCCGGTAATTAATGGTAAAGAAGTATTGTACTTCACCGGTAATTCTTTAGGTTTACAGCCAAAATCAGCAAAAGAGTATGTTAATAAAGAATTAGATGATTGGGCTAAATGGGGTGTTGAAGGACATTTTCACGCCAATAATCCGTGGGTGAGTTATCATGAAATTCTAACACCTGCTTCAGCACATATTGTTGGCGCAAACGAATCTGAAGTCGTTTGTATGAACTCTCTGACAACCAATTTACATTTGTTGTTTGTTTCATTTTATCGACCTGACGCAAAGCGTTTCAAGATAATCAGTGAAGCAAAAATGTTTCCTTCAGATCGTTACTTATTGGAAACCCAAATACGTCACCACGGCTTTGATCCCGATGAAGCTATTATTGAAATTTCACCTCGTGAAGGTGAACATTTGATCCATGAAGACGATATTTTGGCAGCGATTGAAGAAAATGCTGATGAGCTAGCCTTGGTATTTTTTGGTGGTGTGAATTATTTCACCGGCCAACTTTTTGATATGGAAAAACTAACGAAAGCGGCTCATCGGGCTGGTGCTTTAGCTGGCTTTGATTTAGCGCATGCCGTTGGAAATGTTCCGCTGAAAATGCATGACTGGGACGTTGATTTTGCTGCTTGGTGTACTTACAAATATTTGAACTCAAGTGCGGGTAATGTTGGTGGCATATTCGTTAATGATCGTCACGGAAATAATACCGAACTTAATCGTTTTGGTGGATGGTGGGGGCACAACAAGGAACGTCGTTTCTTGATGGAAAACCATTTTGAACCGATGACAGGTGCTGAGGGATGGCAAATAAGTAATGCGCCGGTAATGGGCATGGCAATATTAAAGGCGTCTTTGGATATTTTCTTTGAAGTAGGGATGGATAAACTACGTGCAAAAAGTTTACCTCTGACGGCTTATTTAGAATTTGTTTTCAATGATGTTGTTGATCAGTTTCCCGATATTCAGTTGGAAATAATTACACCAGAGGATGCTGATAAACGGGGTTGTCAGTTATCGGTAAAATTAATTGGTACGGATAAAAGTTTCTTTCAGGCATTGACCGACGCTGGTGTTATTGCTGATTTCAGAGAGCCTGATGTGATCAGATTAGCACCAACGCCTTTATATAATAGTTTTGAAGATGTTTATTTGTTTGGTGAAATCCTTAAAACACTGCTGAAAAGCTGGAGTTGAGATGAATAAGCAAAGAGAAAAAATCTCTATTGCCGGTGCTGGTCCTGTAGGTGCATTACTTGCAGTGATGTTAGGTAAAAAAGGCTATAAAGTTGATTTGTTTGAATCTCGACCAGATTCCAGAAAAACCAGTGTTTATCAAGGGAAGTCGATTAATCTGGCATTGTCGGATCGTGGTTGGTTAGCCTTACAGGCTATTGGCCTTGATGAAGATATTCGTCAGCATGCCATTCCAATGTATTGTCGTGTTATGCATGATGTTCAGGGAAATTTAACGCAACAACCCTACGGTAGTGACAATCAGGCAATTTGGTCGGTATCGCGTGCTGGTATTAATGAGCAGCTTATTTCTCTTGCAGAAGAAGAGCCTTTAGTTGACGTGCATTTTGAACACCGCTTAACTGAGCTAAATTTTGAAGATGCCAGCAGTAGTTATTCTATTGACGCAGATAATATAAAACATCATAAAAGTGATTTGCTGTTTGGTGCCGATGGTTCGTTTTCCAAGGTAAGGCGTTTGGCACAAGAGCTGCCCAGACAGCGGTTGAGTTACAGTCTGGATTATATGCCGCAAAGCTACATAGAATTGTCGATTGCAGCCAATGAAGACGGCAGTCATAAATTAGAAAAAAATGCGCTGCATATTTGGCCCCGTAAAGATTTTATGTTGATTGCGTTACCTAATACTGACGGTTCATTTACTTGTACATTATTTATGAATCATGAAGGTGAGTTATCATTTCAATCATTAAAGAACAAAGAGATAGTGACAAAATTCTTTGAAGATAATTTTAAGGATGCTTTACCGCTGTTGGATGATCCAATAGGAAACTTTCTCGGTAAGCCAGCCTCGCCATTATGTTTAGTGCATGTTTACCCGTGGATTATTAATAACAAAATTGGTCTTATTGGTGATGCGGCTCATGCTATGGTGCCATTTTACGGTCAGGGCATGAATTGTGGTTTTGAAGATTGCCGTATACTCAACGAACTGATTGATGCGCATGACCACGACTGGGCCAGTATTTTACCGGCTTATCAAGAAGAGCGTAAACCTAATTGTGATGCCATTATTGAATTGGCTAAGCGGAATTTTGTAGAAATGAGTGATTTGGCGGGAGATAAAAACTTTTTATTAAGGAAAAAAATAGAAGCTAAATTTCATACCCTTTATCCTCAGTTATGGGTGCCACTGTATGCGATGGTAACTTTTTCACCACAAATTACTTATTCGCAGGCATTAGCTACCGGTGAAACTCAAAAGACCATAATGGACGAAATAATGAAGTTGCCCAATATTCATCAGGATTGGCAAGAAGATCATGTTTATCAGTTATTGCATAAATTAGCTGTAGAAAAGTTGGAGAAGTGATCATGGTTTGTCCATATAGTGCTAACAATAATCAAACTAATACCGAAACAAATACCGTAACAAATACCGAAAACGAAACAAAAAGTGAAAGCCAGCCAGCTAACGTTCGGGAGATGGAAGACTCTATTCATACCAATTTTACTGATGATATGTCTTACGGTGATTATCTTTGTTTAGAGCAAGTACTTTCAGCTCAAAATCCAAAGTCAGCAGTGCATGATGAAATGTTGTTTATTATTATTCATCAAGCGAGTGAATTGTGGTTAAAGCTTGCCGGGCATGAGTTGGAAGAGGCAATAACAAATATTAAAGAGGCTGATTTTGGACATGCTTTTAAGGTGATTTCACGGGTTAAGCAGATTTTGAATCAATTAACTCAGTCGTGGAATATTTTATCAACCTTGACCCCTGTCGATTATTTAAAATTTAGAGATACTCTTGGTCATTCGTCTGGCTTTCAGTCATATGGTTATCGGAAAATGGAATTTTTGTTAGGTAATAAAAATGCTTCTTTGATCAAAGTGCACGAAAGTAATCCTATTGTACATCAAGAATTAGATGATATTTTACAAAAGCCAAGTCTTTATGATGAAGTAATAAAAGTATTACACCAACATGGCTTACCTATTGATGAAAATGTACTTAATCGTGATTTTAGTCTGCCTTATCAATCAAATGAGTCTGTATTGAAAGCCTGGTTAAGCGTGTACAGAAATGCGGATGAACATTTTGAATTGTATGAGCTGGCTGAAAAACTGCTGGATATTGAAGATTCATTCCAACAATGGCGCTTTAAGCACATGTATACGGTACAAAGAATTATCGGTCATAAAATGGGAACCGGGGGGTCTTCTGGTGTTGCTTTTTTGAAAAAAGCCCTGGATATTAGTTTCTTCCCTGAGTTATTTGAATTACGAACTCATCTTTAATGTTAACGCTAAAATTTCAACTTTTTAATTTCACCTTTTTAATTTCAATTTTTTAATTTAATAGTTAAGAGAAGCGTTGTAATCATTAGTATTATTCGCAAATAACCAGTCAAAGTGATTTTGCCACTTTGACTGGTTGATTTTTGTTACCATTAAACGGAAAAGTTAACCTTGGGCATTACGTAAATTAATTGCCACATCTTCAATCATATCTTCCTGACCACCGACCGTTTTCATTCGGCCTAACTCCATTAATATCTCTTCTGAGCGGACACCGTATTTTTTAGCTGCACGTTTTGCGTGTAATAAAAATGAGGAATAAACGCCGGCATAACCAAGTACTAAAGAATCGCGATCAAGGCGAATAGGTTGTTCCATCATAGGCACGACAATTTCTTCTGCTGCAGCCATTAATTTGAAAACATCAACGCCAGTTTCAACCCCCATACGAGTACATACGGCATTAAATACTTCTAACGGTGTATTGCCTGCTCCGGCACCTAATCCAGCTGCTGAACCATCAATACGATCTGCACCGGCATCAACTGCTGACAGAGAGTTTGCAACGCCCAAAGCCAGGTTATGATGACCATGAAAACCAATTTGAGTTTCAGGCTTTAAACCATCGCGTAAGACTTTAATGCGGCTGTAAACATCGTCTTGTAACATGTAACCGGCAGAGTCAGTGCAATAAATACAATTAGCACCATAACTTTCCATTAGTTTGGCTTGTTTAAGTAGGGCTTGTGGTTCAAGCATGTGCGCCATCATTAAAAAACCAACGGTATCTAACCCTAATTCCCGGGACAGTGAGATATGTTGTTCAGTCACATCTGCTTCAGTACATTGAGCCGCAACCCGTATTGTACTGACACCCAGTTCGTGCGCCATACGTAAATGATCAACCGTACCTATCCCGGGCAATAGCAATGCTGAAATTTTTGCCTGCTTCATTAGTGGGATCACGGTTGATAAGTATTCTTCATCAGTGTGCGCAGGAAAACCGTAATTTACTGAAGCTCCACCTAAACCGTCCCCATGAGTTATTTCAATTAAAGGGACTCCGGCCTGATCTAAAGCTGTTGCTAAGCTGATCATTTCTTTTAAGCTTATTTGATGACGTTTTGCATGCATGCCATCGCGTAAACACATATCATGTAAAATGATTTTTTTGCCATTAAGATTCATTATTGGTCTCCTGTGCTGTGGTCGGTTTCAGCTAATTGATCGGCTATCATTTCACCGGTACGTAATGCGGCTGCGGTCATTATGTCTAGGTTACCAGCATATTTAGGTAAATAGTCACCCAAACCTGCCACTTCGAGAAATACCGATACGCGATTACCGTCAAACACCGGACCATTTTTTAGCGTATAGCCAGGAACATACTTTTGGACTTCTTCAATTATGGCCAAAATTGATGTGGTGATTGCCTGTTGGTCTGGTTCCTCTGCTGTTAAGCAATGTACGGTATCGCGCATCATTAACGGTGGCTCTGCAGGATTCATTACAATGATTGCTTTACCCTTTTTAGCACCACCAATCTGTTCAATGGCACTAGCTGTGGTACGGGTGAATTCATCAATGTTTTTTCGGGTACCCGGTCCGGCAGATTTTGAAGCAATAGTGGCGACTATTTCACCGTAATCAACGGCTTGTATTTTACTGATAGCGGCTACAATAGGAATTGTTGCCTGCCCACCACAGGTAACCATATTAACATTAGCTTCATTGGCGTTAACGAGCTGTTCTAAATTTACTGGCGGTACACAAAAAGGACCAATGGCTGCGGGTGTTAAATCAATGACTTTTACGCCCATTTTTTGCAGTTTTTCATTATTTTCGCCATGCACATAAGCCGAAGTTGCATCAAAAGCAATTTTGATGTTATCTGCCTCTATGTGTTCCAGCAAACCATCAATGCCTGAATGGGTTGTTTTCAATCCTGCGTTTTTTGCTTTTTGTAAACCATCTGAGTTGGCGTCAATGCCAACCATCCAAACAGGATTTATTTTCTCACTGCGTAGTGCTTTTATCATTAAATCGGTACCGATATTACCGGAGCCGATCAGTGCGACATTTATTTTGTTATTTTCCATTCTTGGTTTTCTCAGTTAATGGCTCATTATTTTTCTTATATAATGGCTTTATACGTAATGCTTATACCCAATGCTATTTACCTAATGAAGAGGCTATCAATAGGTTAGCTATTACTGCGATACAAAGCGATATGATGCACTGCCAATGCCTTCAATTTCCATGGTCATATCATCATCAGCCTTACACGGGATCATTGCAGCAAGCGAGCCTGATAAAATTATATCGCCGGCTTTCAAACTTATATCATATTGTCCTAACGTATTAGCTAACCAGGCAACGCAGTTTAAAGGTGAGCCCATGGCTGCGGAGCCTTGACCTGTTGCCACTATTTCACCTTTATTTTTGATGACCATCTTACAGCCCTCAAAATCGACGTTTTCTGGTGATACTCTTTCTTTTCCCATTACAAACATGCCACAAGATGCATTGTCAGCGACGGTATCCTGAATTTTTATTTTCCAATCTTTAATACGGGAATCGACAATTTCAAAACAGGCGACAACGCTTTGGGTTGCGTCAATAACATCTTCAGCGGTTACATTTGGTCCTTGTAAATCATTTTTTAAAATAAACGCAATTTCACCTTCGGATTTTGCTTGTATTAATTCTTTGTCAAAAATAATTTCAGCACCAGATTCGACCATCATTACATCAGTAAGAAAACCGAAATCAGGCTGATGTACTCCGAGCATGTCTTGCACAACTTTGCTGGTTAACCCTATTTTTTTACCTATCACACGTTCGCCGTCATTTAAGCGATGTTGAAGAAATTTCTGTGAAACTTGATACGCATCTTCTGGACTGAAATCTTCTTCTCTTTCGGTAATAGGCGTTAAAACTTTTCGCTTACGCATTGCTTGGTATAACTCTAAAGCGAGTTCTTCCAGTCTTGATTGCTTCATTAAAAATTTCCTCTGTTGCAAAATAGTTTGGCTTTTATTGTCTTTTATATTGTCGTTTATATTGTTTTATATATTGTTTTGTTAATTGTTAGTATCAATAAAACTAAAAATATCTAGCGTCAATAACTAACATCAATAACTAACTGAAACGAATAACGGTTAAAGGTTTTCAATATTATTGTTTATTGAACTCACTTTACTTCATTAAGTTAAATAACAATAATTGAATTAACTTCTCTGATTAATTCATATTTTGAATGTATTGTTATAAAATAGCTTAGCGTTAATTATGAGTAAACTGTATGGACATAACGAAGAGTCAACTTAACATTAATCATTTGAAAATGATTTGTACTATTGCCAGCTCAGATACAGTGAAAGATGCAGCTGAATCTTTGTTTATTACTCAACCTGCGTTAACAAATAGGATCAGAGAAGCAGAACGGCGCTTAAATACGAATTTATTTGTTCGCAGAGGGCGGAAACTTATTATTTCAAGTGCAGGAAAACGTTTATTGCATTCAGCCAAAAAAATACTTGAGGAACTTGGACGGGCAGAATATGACATTGCTCGCTTGTCTGATGGTGTTGAGCAAGTATTACGTATCGGTTTACCTCATTATGCTTCTTTTAAATGGTTACCTGCTGTTGTTAATTACTTTAATCAAGAGTTGCCTAAAATTGAACTTGAGATCACCGCAGCAGCAGCAACACAACCATTAAATGCTTTGTATAATGGCGATGTTGATATTGCGATGATTTCCAGTGCACGACAAAGATTAGTACTTGATGATAATGCCTATGAGTCTATATTTTTATTGGAAGATGAATTGTTAGCTTGTTTATCAAAAAATCATAAAAAAGCCGATCGTAGTTTTTTGCTTGCTCAAGACTTTTCTGATGAAACCTATATTACCAATTCAACCATACCAGAGAAGGATCGCGAGTATGACTTGTTTTTTAAACCAGAGAAAATATTACCCCGAAAAGTGTTACAAGTAGGTTTTAATGAGGCCATTATAGAATTAGTTAAAGTAAATATTGGTTTAACTATTATGTCAAAACGGTTAATTGAACCGTACTTAAAGGACAATGATATCCGTACGGCTAAATTAGGTAAAAGGGGGTTGAAGATTTATTGGCATTTAGTTTATTTAAAACAAAACCAGATCGCTAAACCTGCTAAAATTTTAACGGATATTCTGAAACAACAAAGCTAGTGTCCGTCCAGAAAGAAGGTCGTAGCAGTTAAGCGCTAATATTCATTTGTTTGAATACTTGCTGACATAGCCAGGTATTGGGTGAAGCTAAATCGAGAATAACATCGAAGTGATTTCGATCAGCGATCTCTTTTTTCTGCAAATTTACGTTTTGTTGCTTGAGTTTTGTTGCCATTTCAGAAGACTGCCGTTTAAATTCATCGGTTTCGTTATCACCATAAGCCAATATTACCGGGCATTTATTGGTAATGTCATGATAAATAGGACTGTTGTTTTGTACTTCTTCTTCAGACAGTTGCAGTGCTTTGTTTATCGAAGTATTTACAAGAGGAGCAATATCGTAAATTCCACTGACGGCACAAATTCCTTTAATAAAGGGAATGTTTTTATCAACGGGCGCATTGACAGATAAATAGTGATGCCAGGGTGTTTGTAGCATCATCATCGTTAAATGAGCGCCGGCAGAGCTACCAGACAAATATATTTCGTTGGCATCAAAACCATAGCTTTGAGCAACAGAGGCTAACCACGCAATGGCCAGACGGTTTTGCTCAACAATTTCGGTTAAACTAGCGTTGGGTGCAAGGCTGTAATTAATTACTGCAAAATAGCAATCATGCTGTTGAAAATTTCTGGCAGCAAATGAAGATTCATCTTTACTTAATTCTTGCCAATAGCCTCCATGAATATAAATTTGTAATTTTTTGGGAGAAGTTGTTTTTTGAGATGTTGTTTTTTGAGAAGTTGTACCATTCGTTTCTTTACCGATCGGAAAATATAAATCAAGCACTTGGTCATCACAGTCCCCATAGCTTAAATTCATCAATACCGAATTTTCCTCTAGCGCTTTATTTGTCACTTCCTGGCTGTATTGAATATATTGTTCAATGTAAATATTAATATCAGAAACACAACTACTAGGGGAGTATTCGCGTTCTAAGGTAGCATCATCAAATTTTTTATACATAGTTGACCATATTAGTGAAACGGATTTATCTACTATAATACCAATAATAGAAATAGTTGATTTTTTTGGTGTTTATTATTCATAAATTGAAAGAAAAAACATTCTTAGATTCAAATAATAAGTGCATAACTTGAAAAGGTAGATAAATCGGTTAGTTGAATATATGCTGATCGCTTTT
>JABSOJ010000638.1 GCA_013216005.1 Alteromonadaceae bacterium
TCTACATCAATACCGACTGATTAGCTTAAATCTTCGTTTTGAATTAATCGCTACAGCCCATGTGTAGCAATGGCTATGACTTTTCGTTCGGGCACTATCTATTAAATCACTAGCTTTATTTCGCTGCGACGTTCTGTTTAATTCCTTAATGTTTTGAGTGCACCATAAATGTTATTTCTACAGGTGACATAGGGTTTACAGGAATAACGAAGGAATAATCGAGGAATAATCGAGGAATAATAGATGGAAAATTTAACATGTTTATTTAAGGTAGAACTAGTTAGTATCCATCCAGAAACACTTGTTAAATAGTGGTGATAAAACAAACGGCAAGGCGTTGGTATTAGAAATTGTACATTCGGTAGGCTTTCTAATATTTGATTATAAAAACTAGAAATTAAATTGAGAGTTTATTAATGGAAGAGTATTTAGACAATATCTATTTGCAATTAGAAAGCATAATACGCGCTAAACTGGCCGGAGGGACTGATCTTGAACGGCCAAAATGCATAGTTTTGTCAGGTCTTTACAATGAACTTCTTTTTCGTAGGATCCATAACTGTATTGCACAAGAGTATAACGACGCTATATGTGCTTCACCTAGCAATTCAAATAGCACTTCAAATGGTGTAATAAAGTTAATTGGTGTTGGTGATACTAAACGGATCTTGAAGTTGCGCGATAATTTATCTGATTTAACCCATAGTCAGTTTATTCCAGGGGATTGCACTAATTTTCCTGATGTAATGGTCCGGATTAAATTCTCACAAGGGATAGAACAACGAGATATTCTCCTGCTCTGTTCTTCTGATATATTTAAGTGTGGTGCACCAGAGGACAGTGGTGTTCAGGATAGCCCTGATAGTCAAAAATCAGATTATCTGAAAGTATGGGGTGAAAAAAACACGGGTCATGGTCTTATAGTTCTTCACGGTTGCCAGAATATAGCGGTTGATAAGAAAGACCGTTATTGCACTGCAAAAGCGGGCTCAATCGCTAAAAGTAGCTATCCAACCATTGAAATTGATGATCTTGTTCTCAGTGCAGCCAGCTATGGTCTGTTGATGAACCCCGATTTCTCCAGAACATACCCTGTTTTATTTCCCGAACTTCAAGCCAGTATTCTGCTTTTCGAACATCAATCTTATCGAATACGTTTAGCTGAGGCTGCTGACATTTCAAGTTTAGTTGAATTGGAACAGGAGTGCTGGGCTGAAGGTATGCGCATTGAGAAGGAAACAATTCTTGAGCGGATAGAGAAAATTCCTGAAGGAAACTGCGTGCTGGAGCTTCAGGGACGTGTTGTTGCTGTTATTTATAGTCAAAGAATAGAAAGCATTGATGACATCATGAGCATGTCAGAAGAAACAGCACTTGGTTGGCATAGTGATAATGGACGTATGGTTCAATTAATTAAGCTGAATGTAAATCCGAAAAACCAGTTGTTGGAGTTGGGAAGTGTGTTGCTCTCTTTTATGTTATTACGGTCTCATATGGCGACTGATGTAGATTTGCTTCTTGCAGTAACCCTATGTAAAAACAATATTAATAATAAAAGGGTTCCTATAAATGAATATCTGACTTTTAAAGATAGCAGTACGCAATTGGTAGATCCTATTTTGCGCTTTCATAGCAGACATGGGGCAGTCGTTGATGGGCTTGTGCCAAATTATTTTCCTGATGATAAAAGTAATAAAGGCAATGGTGTTTTGGTTACTTATGATATTAATAATCGTTTGGCGATATTGTCTAATAGATGCCTTACCTTAAATACACACAGTACTATCGATTCTAAGTTATGTACTCGTGGAGATATTCAACTGATTCTAAGCGATCAAATTATGACCATATTACCGAGTGATGTCCGGGAACAGTTCGCATTAAAGCGTCCTTTCATAGAAATGGGCCTTGATTCTCTGGATTTAGCTGAACTAAAAGCTGTCATCGAACAGTATTGGGGACTGTCCGTTGAATCGACGTTTTTCTTTAAGTACTCCACACCCGAAGCCGTATCTGATTACATCTTTAATATTTACATGCCTATGCACTTTACTCAGGTTAGGCTATAACTCTCCTGAATTTAAGTGATCCCGACTAATTTCATAGGCTATGTCGAAAATTGAAGCTAAACAAAGAGGTAGGATGGGTTACGCCTGTGGCTAACCCATCCTACGAAATAAAATTTCTAGTTTGCAAAAGTTGACATTGCTTTTATCTGACGTTCCGCACATAAAGTTGAGATTTAAAATCTGAGTTGATTTTCAGTGAAAATGGCATCAGATTTTAAA
>JABSOJ010000639.1 GCA_013216005.1 Alteromonadaceae bacterium
CGGTTTTTAAATTTAGTGTAACTATGAGAGGATCATTTATGCGTATAAAAACATAAGTGTTACCCACTAACCCTTTCTTAATTTTTCTGCTCGTCTAAGTTCTTTTTAGAGCTATGTAGGAGGACAGTAACTACCACAAAGAAGACAGTTTCTTAGCTCTAATTTAGCTTGAATAAAATGCCCCCTACATTTTTATGCTCTCCTTTAAGTATTTGCTGCCATTGTGCAGGAGTGCGTCTGATATTTCCCATGAGTTAATTCTTTGTTGGTTTGAATGATGACAACTAGATTAACGAATTATTTGGGGAATGAAATACGGCTTATATTGATCGCTTACTTTATAAGACAGGTGTCCGGTATTCCTAAACTAAACAATACGTTTTAAATACTTAGAATTTATATCTATATTGATACCTATCCCTGAATTGTTCCGAGTATCTAAAGGTAACTCAATTATTCCTGGTGGCATTGTATTTATAGAAGGAGATGCAAGATCTTCTTCTAATATATATGTTGAATAACCTCCTTCAGCACCAATTAAGTTTTGTTGCATTTCATCTAATGCAATACAGAAATATCGGGTTAAAATACTGGTCTCCCCTACGTGTGATCCCAAAATAAATCGGGAGAAGGTATTAACCAGTTTCCGATATGTATCTATAGCATTCATAATCCCTCCCAGTTTAGATATTCGGATATTGGGTATAAGTAATGATGGATTTGATACTTTAGCCAGATCCGAAATTGAAACAAAGCTCTCATCTAATATTATAGGGGTTGAGGTTTCTTCTGCAATTAACTCCAGCTTATCAATGGAATTTTTAACAATTGGCTCTTCAATTGCTATAAAAGCATAATTCAATTTCTCGTAGTACCTTAAAAAGGTATATTCATCTTTAAAGCAATTATTATAATCTGCTCTAATTGTGAGTTCATTGGTGTTTTTTATTCTCCTAATACAGTCTATCTTTTGTTGATCCCTTTTGATATCACCTGACATCTTAAGTTTGAAATCAAAAAATGATAATTGATGATATTTATTAACATTTTTTTCGAAAGAATCTATTTCAAAATCTCCAATCACAGCAGTGATCTTTTGATTATTACCTGGTGGTGAGACGTTTAACATTTGCTCGATAGATATTCCCTTTACCTTAGATAAAAGATCTATCAAGGCAAGCTCAATAGCGCACCAGCCTGCCAAACTCTTATCTGTAACATGTTTATTTGACTCTCTCCAGTTCACTAAATCATCCAGATTATCTATCTGACAAATTTTGCTTTTAATAGATGAAATAAATTGAATTACCGTATTGACGCTTTCCCCTGTTACATATTCTCTGGGGCATGACTCTCCATATCCTATAAGTCCCTTTCTCTCACAGGTAACCATAACACTATGTGTGGTTGTTCTTTTTTGAGAAGAATGGTTAAAACTGAATTTAAATGGGATATTAATTGTATATATCTGGATATTCATAATATTCCTCTATAAATAACTGTTTTAACACCTTGTGGTCTTTTATTGTCATCAAAGAATGAATTCGTTTGAGAAAAACCTTTTTCATACAAATATTTTTCTACGACAATATTCCCTTCCCATGAATCGATTTCTGCTATTTCGCATTTTAAATTATCTCTTGAAGTAGATATTATAAATGCCCACAATAGAGGAAACGTGGCTATTGAACTTTTATTTTTTTGAATAGCCAATGTTGATAACTCTGCTATAACTCCTTTTTTAGTGATTGATATACATGATAATATTTCAGTTTCTTTTAATGCTAATAGCCATACACCATTTGTGAATTTTGTATTTACACGATCGGTGATACTGACATTTCTCTCTGATAGAGGTTTTTTAAATGAGTTGTTTATGGGCTCTGATGATAAGAAATTTATAATCATGGGAATGTCACCAAATTCAGCTATTTTTAGGTAGATCCCTTTTCTTTTAATGTTCACTATATTTATCCTTAATTTAACTAGTGCCTGAACGGAAATACTGAAAGCTTTATTCTACGGGGCGTTCAAGCTTATTTTAAAAACGAAGATTTCCTTTTTTTTGGCTAAAAACCCAAAAAAACGGTTACATTTCCATCAATATCGGCTGGTTACCTTAAATCTTCGTTTTGAATTAATGGCTACAGCCCATATATAACAAGGGTTGTGGCTTTTCCGTTCTGGCACTAACTAGGTGTTTTGGCTCTACGAGTATGTGCGTGGATAGGTTAAAAAACAGCCTTGTTACGCGCGAACTTTTCAAGGCCCATTGTATCAA
>JABSOJ010000640.1 GCA_013216005.1 Alteromonadaceae bacterium
TAAATCTTCGTTTTGAATTAATCGCTACAGCCCATGTGTAGCAATGGCTATTGACTTTTCGTTCGGGCACTAGTTAGAAACATTAGTTACAAATTTTAATTAGCGTTTTCAATAACAACAGATTACTTTTAATGAACAGATATACCCAAGCACCATGGATATAAAATTATTAATCGTTTTAACAGGGAGAAATTTTGAGTAATCGTTTAGAACATTTATTAGATTTTTGGTATCACAAAAAAGACGCATGCCAATGGATATTAGCAACGATTGTTGAAACTAAAGGTTCAGCTTACCGGAAAGCCGGAGCAAGAATGTTAATTAATAGTTTAGGCAAAAGTTTTGGTTTGTTGAGTGGCGGTTGTCTTGAAGCTGATCTGATACGAGAAGCACAAAAATGCTGGTTATCCCAAAAGTGTAAAATTGTTGTTTACGATATGCAGGATGATACTGATATATCCTGGCAGCTGGGCATAGGTTGTGGTGGCATGGTAAAAGTGTTACTTCAACCTATTGATGCCAGTAATAATTATCTGGATTTGATATTGCTTAGGGAAAACTTGATAAATCGGGTTGAATGTTATTATCAGCAAAGCTTATCTGAGCCGATAACAAATACAAACAAGGGACTAAATCAACCTGTTATAAGTACTTTTAACGCAAACCAAGTCATTTCTAAAGACCAAATGACTCATAATAACCTTACCGTTAAACCTCAAATCGATCTTCAGGATAAAACAAAAACATTTACCTCCAAAGTAACACCAAGACCTTCAATCGCCATTTTGGGTGGTGGCACTGACGCGCTACCCTTAGTTAATATTGCTCATTCTTTAGGTTGGCATATCAGTTTGTTTGATAGCAGGGTAAATTATGCCCGACCAGCCTATTTCAAAAATGCCGATAAAATAATTAAACAAGATTACCCAAGCTTATCTGAGTGCCAATACATTAATAATGCCGACGCAATTATTATTATGAATCATAATTTAACACTTGATGCTCAAGCTTTACTGTTAAGTGAACAAACTAATGCATTGTATGTGGGAATATTAGGTCCAGAACACCGTACCGAACGGGTATTTAGTGAAGCTGGCATTACACGGAAACAATTTAATAAAACCTTATTTAACCCTATTGGTTTAGATCTTGGTGGAGAGTTACCCGAATCAATTGCATTGTCGATATTATCTCAAGTACATGCCACCATTGAAAAAACAAGTGCTTTACCATTAACAAACCAGGCTCGCTTACGTGTAATAAGTTAGCTTCTGCTTGTTTTTAATACCATTTTTAAAAATTTCTCCTTCATGTTCAATGAGTTTAATGAAAAATTGACTAGAGTATTTGGTCAGACTAAATTACTATACCGCGCACATTATTACTTAAGACACAGATAACTTAATGGAATCATCACATCGTAATTTAACCCAGCAGCTCGTTCATGAATTGGGTAAAAGTATTTTACAGGGAAAATATATCGCTGGCGATAGTATGCCCTCTGAAGCAAATATATGTACTCAATATAACGTTAGTCGTACAGCTACCCGCGAAGCTGTAAAAATGTTAACCGCGAAAGGATTAATCAGCTCCCGTCCACGGCAAGGCATTAAAGTACTCGAATTAAAAAACTGGAATTTATTTGATACTGATGTATTGAGTTGGATTTTAATTGGCAAACCTGATTTATACATGTTGAGATATTTTTTACAATTACGTTTAGCCATCGAACCCGAAGCTGCATTTTTAGCGGCACAATATGCATCTGAAGAAAATTTACAAGATATCGAAAATGCCTTATCACGTATGAAAGACGCTCAAAAGGGTTACGATGATACCCACGAAGCAGATATTGAATTCCATAAAAGTATATTAACAGCCAGTAATAATCCATTTTTTACACAATTGAAAAATTTTACTGAAACGGCTTTAAAAGTTAATATTCGTTTCACCAATCGTATGAAAGCAGTAACTAAAGAAGAATATCAAGCGCATGTCGATATTTTCGAGCATATTAAAAATAATAATGCACAAGCAGCTTCCGACGCAGCAATGATCACGCAAAATGCAACTTTAGCTATCGTGAATGAACAAATTACGAATTTAGAACTAGAAATTGCAAATGAATTAGTGACTAGTTGATGCTTAACTTATATTTATCTTATATTTAACTTACCTAGATTCGTATAATAAGTGCATAACCCTTGTAAATAACTGATAGCAATATACCTATAGAAATGAAACAAGACTTAGGTG
>JABSOJ010000641.1 GCA_013216005.1 Alteromonadaceae bacterium
GGAGGATTAATACCCCGCTTTCACGAAGTGAAAGGCGAGCCTTAGCGAGACAGCTTGCTGCGGGGATTTTTAATTTAACAAAAGGTTTTGTTTGATGAAAAGTTTTGAAGCAAATTTTGATGGGTTAGTAGGGCCGACACATAACTACGCCGGTTTGTCTGAAGGAAACGTAGCATCGCTGAAAAGTGCGCTTAGTATTTCAAACCCTAAAAGTGCTGCTAAGCAAGGTTTAGCAAAAATGAAATCCTTACATGATCTTGGTTTAACGCAAGGTGTATTAGCCCCGCAAGAAAGACCTGATCTGTATACGTTAAGACGCTTAGGATTTACCGGTAATGACGCACAAGTTTTATCTTGTGCGTATAAAGAAGCTCCCAGCGTTTTAGCTGCCTGTTATTCTGCTTCAAGTATGTGGACGGCTAATGCTGCCACCATTTCTCCTTCTGCAGATACAGCAAATAAAAAAGTACATTTTACCCCGGCTAATTTAACCAATAAGTTTCACCGTTCATTAGAGCCAGAAACTACAGGTAATATTCTTAAAGCGATCTTTGCTGATGAAAAACATTTTGAACATCATTTACATTTAAATGACAGTGATCATTTTGGTGATGAAGGTGCGGCAAATCATACGCGTTTATGTGGTGAATACGGTGATGCAGGTCTGGAGATCTTCACTTTTGGACGTTATGCTTTTAAACGCGATATGCCAAAGCCACAAAAATTTGAAGCCCGTCAAACAATTGAAGCGAGTAGGGCGATAGCCCGTTTACATGGCTTGTCAGATGATAATACGGTATTTGTACAACAAAATCCTGATGTAATCGATCAGGGGGTTTTTCATAATGACGTGATTGCTGTCGGTAATCAAAATGTGCTCTTTATCATGAGCAGGCTTTTTTAAATACACAGGACTTTATCGCAGAAGTTAAACAAAAGCTGCCTCAGCAAGAATTACATTTTATTGAGGTATCCAGTCAGGATGTCAGTATTGCAGATGCGGTTAATACCTATTTATTCAATACTCAAATTGTGACATTAGCAGACGGCACAATGGCGATTATTGCACCTATGCATTGTCAGAATAATACAAATGTAAAAACCTATTTTGATACGTTGATCCGCGGTAATACACCGATTAAACAGGTTAAATATTTTGATGTGAATGAAAGCATGAAAAATGGCGGTGGCCCGGCTTGCTTGAGATTACGTGTTGCGCTGAATGAATCGGAATTAGCGGCTGTTAATCCTTCATGTATTATGTCTGATGCATTATTTAACCGGTTAAATACTTGGATTGATAGTCATTACAGAGATAGGATCAGCAGTGAAGATTTACAGGATCCACAATTATTGATTGAATCAAGAACCGCGTTGGATGAGTTGACGCAAATATTAGCTTTAGGATCTGTTTATAGATTTCAACAGGGTTAAAAATTTAACTCTATCTTGAACAATACCGCAGGTGACAAGAATATTTCGTGTCACCTATTTTAAATGTTATGTAATCGCAATAAGTGATATTTAGCCGCTTAAGTAAGCGTTAACCGAATTAAAATATGTTCGTAGTGATGCAGAGGTATTGTGGTGTTAAAAATCATATGGAAAATAAGTAGGTAATATGAAAGCAAGCGGTTTGGAAAACGAATGGTCGATACTTCAAAATCAATTTGATGATTATGAAAAGTATTCTTTGATTATTAAATTGGCAAATATTGGACTGTTAAGTGCAGCATATTTCACAAATAATATGAATGTTTTTGTTCTTTTATTGTTACTTATTTTGTGGATTCAGGATGCTATCTGGAAAACTTTTCAGTCTCGCATTGAACCTAGATTATTAGCAATTGAAAATTTTATTATGACGGGTGCCAACGAGAAAGCATATCAGTTTAATAGTGAATATCAGAAAAATCGCCCCGGTGGAAAGGGGCTGATTATCGAATATTTATGTCAGGCAATAAGACCTACGATTGCATTTCCTCATGTATTGCTCGTGCTAATGCTGGGTGTTGAACTTTGGTTTTAGTTGGTAATAGACGATAGTTTGTTTTAGTTATATCAGGACGTCCATCAATTACTTAGCTTTTCGTTAAAACAGTTCATCAGGCAAACTTTGTATTGAGTTTGCCTGATTTATATAAAAGCACGGCACTGATCAAATTAGTGGTGAGCTTGTCGGATAAGCAAATAGCATTTCTGCTATTTGCTCTCCTAAGAACCGTACGTGCAAGTTTCCCCGCTTACGGCTCAAG
>JABSOJ010000642.1 GCA_013216005.1 Alteromonadaceae bacterium
TTACATTCATCGACTTGAGAAATTTGAACAGGGTTAGCGCAACCTGTAACTTCACCTTCTTCATTTGATATTGAATAGGTATGAGCAGGAAAACCATCAGGAGGACAAGAAGCCGTTAGTATTTCTTCTGCCCCAGCGTTAAATACACCAATAGAAGATACACCTGACAAGTTACAATAATCACCAAGACCTCCGGGACAAGCATAATTTGAATACAGATCATGTTTACATTTAACTTGCGTAAAAAGCCTTGTGGACTGTAACAACTCACCTCTAGGGTTTTTATACTCTCCACTTGCTAATTTAGCCGTATAATATTGGTCATAATAACCAGCACAAAAACCCGTATCAAAAGATGATAATTCTTGACCAATTAAAGCAGGATGTGTTGCAGAGATTATAATAATTTGAATCTCTGATTTAGGCGCTTTTACATCTACCGAACCATTAGTAAATATATCAGCTTGTAAAAAAAAAGGTGTTAACCAAAAAGCTAACACCAATATAAATTTATTCATTATCCAAACCCTTTAACGACTTCTTTTGCACACATAGCACCCAGCATGACAATAGAAACATGAAAAAGGGCGAGTAAAATACCCGCCATTTTATTGAACCTTTTACTTAACTAATGACATAAGAATCTTATGCTTTGCTGACAGCACGTTTCGCCAAGGTAATACCTTTGTAAGCCAAGGCTATACCAATAATTAATACACCTGCACCACTTACAAATGTTGCTACTGCTGTTAAATCTACCGCTGTGAAAATCGCGTCCATCTTTATTCTCCAAAGTTTATTTCTAATTGTTGAGCAAAATTGCTCTTTATATTCTGGAAACGGTAGCCCCCGTAACCTGAATTTTTTTAAATCTTTTTGATAACCATTTTTGCGTTTTTAATCACAAAGCCAAACCACCAAAAAGAAATGTATGTTGCAAAACCCCATCCAAAGGACTCTGCTATTGATAAAGGCGTTATATCAACCGTCTGTAACATCAACTGATATTCGTTAGCATCAACCAGTAGGTAACTTGTACAGTCCGTTGGACTTGCTGTTGTTGCCTGTAACGAATTATCGTCATTAACTGCTACACATATCGCCATTGTTATTCATTACCCTTACATCATCGTTTTGACATGCAGGGCAGCAAACTAAATTAAGTTCAAACCCTGTTAACACGTCAAGTTCTAATTCTGAGCCAATCCAACCGCAACAATTGCAAGTGAAATCAACGTCCTTGAAATTAGTAAAAAAAAGTGCGTCCATGCTTTTAGTCATTAGGCTTTAACCTTTAAAAGTCTGCTTTCTTGCCTGACTTAACCAACTCAAAACCAGAAACAATATTGCGTGCTGGGTTTTCAGGGTCTGCATCCAACATTAAATTAACAGGCACTAAAAACGGGCAATTCGCTTTGAATTCATTGAACAAACCAATATCAAATGCCATGTTGACCTCTTGCGTGTCGTAACCTGCTTGCTGAATGTTGTGTTGGTCATTTATAAAGTCACTGGCTGGTTTTACATAAGTGACATTGGCAAATTTATAAGGCTTCGGCTGACCTGATTTATTGCTTGTGCCTGAGCCGAATTTAACGCTTAAAAGTACGATATTTTTTAATGTAGTCATGTTTAATTTTCCTATTTTCGTTTAGGTTACTGAAAGCTGTTCTAAGAATGACTCTTCGGTCATTGTTATCTTCAACCGTTGAGGGAGTGAGGCTCTGCTAAACGGTTCAACAATGCCCTTTAAAAATTTATCTATTATTTCGCTGTCTGTCATACCGCATAAAACACGCATCATATTGATTGCTTTACGTGTGCTGATAACTTGATTTTCAATAATGCGTTCAATGGTCATAGAAGCTGTTTTGATAATGGTTTTAATTACGCTTTGCTCTGAATTTAAAAAGGACAATGCAGGATAAGCCCCAGCTAAATATTCAGACGGTTTTATCATGGTATCAAGAGGAATAATCCGTTGATTAGAATGTAACTCAACTTCCCAACGTACCCATTTATCGTTAGGGTCGCCCATTTGAATACCTTTTTCATACACCCGTAAAAGCTTGCCTGATTCTCTAGAGCCAATATATAAAGAGCGTCCTTTGTCAGGGATAAAACCATAGGATTTTCTAAAGGTCGTCTTAGAGTCAGGATTTTTATTCTGCTCAAAACACGCTTTAATTTGTTGTTTATCTTGTTTGCTTTTTAAATGTCCAGATTCAATATACATGTAAGACGAAGGAC
>JABSOJ010000643.1 GCA_013216005.1 Alteromonadaceae bacterium
ACTGTGCATCACATTGATCATAATCATACTAATAATCAAAATGATGGTAGTAATTGGGAGTTATTGTGTATTTATTGCCACGACAACGAGCATGCAAAATACACAGACCACGCTAATTATCAAACAGAGGTGGTTGCCGGTGAAAAACAGCAAGATAGTGCGACGTATAACCCATTTGCTGATTTGAAATCTATGTTGAAAAAATAATTTGTATAATTGTTGAGTCAGTCCGGCATTAATCCGGCATTAAAAAATCTTGGTATTCTTTAATACCAAGATAACGGATTGACTTTTTATGCTTAATTTTTTTAGCGATCAATGTATCACCACAGTATATTTTTATTACTTGTTTTTCGCCATTGCTGTCAGTTTCATAACTGTGGTTGTCATTGTTACGTAAATTATCAAATTCCGTTTTCATTATTAATTTCAAATTATTGCCCTTTAGCGATTAATTGCTTTGACCTTATAATCATAAATAATAAGTCATAAGTCATAAGTCATAAGTCATAAGTCATAAGTTATTAATTTCTTTTTGAACTGAGTAACCTTCATCGGTGACTATTTTTTCCATAACTTGCATACGTTCTTCGAGCAATGTAACTTGTTTTTGTAAAGAAACATTCTGTTCGTCGCTATGGGTATTGTGGTTTAATGTCTTTTCTTTAAACGCCAGGTGTCTTTTATAGAGATCTGTTATTACACCAAATCCTACAGAAATGAAAACGATGAGTACAACCATAGTTGTTCCGGTCATGGGGAAATCCTTTATTTTTGTTTATAATATTATATTTATTGAAAATACAAATTGATTATTTATTTATTTATTGATAATACAATAAGTACCAGTATATCTATTTTTAAGCTTTTGTCCCACCTGTTGAAAGTTACTTTTTAATTAGATCCTCGGATAGGTGAGTTCTTTACCCTAAAAATTTGGCATAAGATTTATAAATCAACAGGATAAAACTAACATGTCTTTAAGTCAATGCCGTCTTGATCGTTTTATCAGCCAGTATTTTAATATCAGCCGACGGGCCGTCAGATTGATGTTAGCGAAAAAAAGCGTGAGGGTAGATGGTTTAATTGCCACTGAAATAGGACAGATAATTGATAAGTTTTCTGAAATCATTGTAGATAATGAAATATTACAAGCGAATATCCCGTCTTATATTATGTTAAATAAACCGACAGGGGTGGTCAGCGCAACTATTGATGATAAACATAAAACAGTGTTTGATTTGCTTGATGCAGTTTATTTACCTGATACGAGTAAAATTGAGGGTTTGCATATTGTTGGACGCCTAGATTTAAATACCTCAGGTTTAATTTTATTGACGGATAATAGTCGTTGGTCACAACGTTTAACGTCACCCGACAAAAAGGTCGCTAAACAATATATTGTTACGTTAGAAAATAAACTTACGGATGAATATATAAAGGCATTTGAACAAGGGATGTATTTTGAATTTGAAGATATTACTACCCGACCGGCTAAACTTGAAATTATCTCAGATCATGTCGCTCAGGTAACGCTTGTAGAAGGGCGGTACCATCAAATTAAACGAATGTTTGGACGATTTCGTAATCCTGTAATTAAACTTCATCGTAGTTCAATTGGTAACTTACACTTGGATGAAAATTTAAAACTTGGCGAGAGTCGGTTTTTAACGACGGATGAAGTAAATAATATTTCAAAAAGTATGGGAAATTGAAGACGTTAATTTGTACCTATGCAGTTACTAAAACAGTTGTTAGGAGGAAAATCTTTGCCAAATATTTCGATCAGTGAAAATTGCAATTTGTATTATCAACTAATAGCAGGAGATACAAATAAACCCACTTTAATTTTTTTACATTAAGGCCTAGATTTTACGGCTTTATGGAGAGAATTTCCAGTATTATTATGCAAAGCTACAGGTTGTCCGGGTCTGGTTTATGATCGTTTAGGTTATGGGCAATCTTCACCGTTATTGCATAAACGCACTGTTCATTATATGCACGATTATGCACTTAATGAATTACCTGCCTTGTTAGATAAAGTTATTCCCGATAAGCCATTTATTTTAGTGGGTCATTCTGACGGTGGCAGTATTGCGTTGATTTTTGCTGCACAAAAATCGGCATTATTGAAGGGCATAATAACTGAAGCCGCTCATATTTTTGTTGAACCTGAAACTGTAGCGGGTATTGAAGTGGCAGACAAAGCGTGGGAGCAAGGAAAATTGCAGGGGTTATCAAAATATCATG
>JABSOJ010000644.1 GCA_013216005.1 Alteromonadaceae bacterium
ATCAACACAACCATACTCATATTCGCTATTTAAAGCATCTTTGGCAAATGTTTCCAAATGGAGCAAAATATCAGCACCTGGTTGATGGAGTTCTAATTCCAATTTCATCTCAGTTGGTAATAAATTGGGATCTTCCAACAATTTAACCTGTTGTTGAACAAAATCTAATTCTTTGGCTTCAAGCGCCTCATGGATCAAATCACAACGATAGTTGTCAATACATTCCTTGAAAGGTAAATCACTACGGTCCGATAATTCATTTAGTGCTTTATTAGCATAATTCCAGCGGTGATAACTGCAAAATTGTTTAAAAGCTATGATCAATAAATTTGTAGAAAGAGCCGAAAGATCCTGACGACACATTTCCTGAATTCGCATAGATGAAAATTGTTCATTAGTCATCGTCCGGGTAAACTCATTCGCAACTGAAGTTTGAGCGCTTTGATTTGTTGGCATCGGATTTATTGCATCTTCTGTCTTTTTACTCGCACAACATTTTTTGTATTTTTTCCCACTCCCACAAGGACAGGGATCATTTCGTCCCACTTTAAATCCTTCACGGATTAATGTGCCTCCCTGAAATATTTTCTGCTGAGGGTGTTCAGGAAGCAAACTTAATTCAGCTTCTTCAAAATGCAGTAACCAAGTCACCGATAAATCCTTTCCCATAACCTCTGCTATTTCCAAATATGGAGCAGCTACTTTATCGACTTCAGGATCATTAAGAAGTTTTGCTGCCAGCCCAAGTGCTATAGAAGCTATAGGAGAAAGGTATTCACGCGCCAAAATTCTAACGGCACTTAAAAGACGATCACAAGGATTTTCCTGACAAGTATAGGCTAACCAGAATAAAATCAAAGAAGTCTTCTCATATGAGAGCGATTGTGACTCAACAGCGGTTAACAGCGCATCAATTTTATTACCTTGACAAGCTTTGAGTAATAAGAACAATTCAGAAAGTTCTTCTACCATAGGTAAAAGATTAGTTAACCAATGTGCGTCTGTTTTAATTCCAACAAAATCAGCAGCGATCACACTACAACAAGCGGCATCAAAGTATTCTTGTTCTATTAGTTCGCTGAGCAAACCATCAAGATCAACTGGTGCTTGTTGTTCAATAACCTTAGATAAAGCTACAACGGAAATTTGTGAGATATTTGAATTTATAGCACAGTCAAATAATTGAGTATTCATCTAGGCAAAGCCTTAGTTAAGGTGAATGTTGAATAAGAAACTAAAATATAAAGGAGCTAAATACCTATTACGTGAACCGATATTTAGCCCCAGTCTAACTCATAATAAACGTTATTGAACATACCTCTGCCTCTTTTCATAACTAAACCTATTAAGTATATTTAAAGCCTCCCGTAATTTGTTATTATCCAACAAATAATTAGCATAACGAAAATTTGCTTCTACTCCGTCTGCAGGCGTTCTCATATTAACCGCTGATAAAAACTGCGTTTCAGCCTTATTGTCCTTAAAATTTGCTAACCCATCAGCATAATCAATATGCGTAAGATAAGTCCCCTTTTCATCACCACCATGTTGTAATAGCTCATCAAAAATTTGAACTAGCTCATTCTTTTTTTGAAGCTTAACCGCTAATTCAGATAACTCTCGGGTGTACTTTATTCGACTTTTATTCAACGATAACTTAGAGGCCTTTTTATAAGCATTTAATGCTTTATTATAAATTTTATTGGTTGAAAATGGTATTTTAAAACGATCAACCTTTGAAACTTTACCACTAACACTAAGCGGACTAACCCCTTTTGATGTGGCGCCTTTTGAATCTCTCTCTTTATTATGGCGGTCTTGGTAATACAATAAAGACTGCGCATATTCCACCAATAATTCTTCTTGATCTGCTTCATCAGTCACCAACAGTTTTGCTTCTATGCTTTTTATATGATCTATTGTATGATCTTTAACTTTAAATAATTCAACTAAATTTGTGCTTGTCTTTTCCTTAAGACCCGACTCAGCGAACGAATTCAGCGATAGGCTTAACAAAACAAATACAGATACGATTTTCTTTTGCCTGAAACGTAACATATTCAGTAACTCCTTGAATAATAAATTGGTTGTAATAATAATTAATGTAAAAAAGTAAACGAACCACATTCTACGAACGTCATCGTACGCTTAATATGAAGATTAATATACCTGGATTCGTATAATAAGTGCATAACCCTTGTAAATAACTGATAGCAATATACCTATAGAAATGAAACAAGACTT
>JABSOJ010000645.1 GCA_013216005.1 Alteromonadaceae bacterium
ATTTCAAAGATTGACCCTGGATCTACAGGGTTACAGGATGCTGGAAATCTGACCAACAGGAAAGTGGAAAGAGCCAAAAATAGTTCAGGCTTATGCCCATAAAGTAAAGTTATCGGTCAAGTTTACAAGAATTTTAGAAACCAGTTCACTAGCTCCTTGTTAGCATTTTCTTTATTTAGCAATAAATGATGGTCATCCTCTTGATATAAGACAAGTTTATGAGTGATATTGTTTTTCGACAAAGCATTGGCAAAATCGGTCGAGCTTTTTACTGAAACTTGTTTATCTTGGGTACCATGTATAAGTAAAATTGGAATATTTGGTGATAAGTCATCTACCCATTTTAATGCCGAACGTTTTTCTAATTCTTCAATTTTATTTTTATCGTAACTTGGAATACGGTGTTTATACATTTCCTCCATATCTGGTCGGTATGTTAATCCTTGTAATAAATCATAATCACCTGCAATAGTTGCAACCGCTTTTACATTTTTAACTTGCTTTAAAGTTAAGAATGTCTGCATACCACCTCTACTAGCCCCGAACATACCTATTCTTTGTGGGTCAGCACCTTCAATACTTGGAATGTAATTGAATAATTCAATGACATCATTAACATCTTTTCCTCCAAACTCATCAAGCATGATATTATCTGTAAATGTTCCGCGGTATTGACTACCTATTATTACAAAGCCTTCGTTAGCAATTGGAAATAGGTTGTGCATCATTGAGCCAAAAACCACAGCCCCAAAATTCCCATTACCACCACGATTGTAAACCAGCACGGGTAATTTTTTTGTAGTAGATTTAGGCTTAATAACAAAACCATTTACAGTATTCCCATCGACTTGATACTTAAACTTCCTGCATGTTAAATTATTCTTATATTGATTAAATTTATTTTTTCCGAAAGTAGAATCAAATAAAGACATTGCTTTTAGTAGATCTTCTTCAGACTTGATTTGTCTTTTACGCTTTCTCTCCATGAAATTGCGCCATGAGTCGTAGTCAGTGAATATTGAACTAAAGCAATCTTTTTGATCTTGTATCCGTTCATCATTAATTACACTCGATGCTTGGGCAATGAATGTTGAAACAACTAAAAATGACATTATTAAATATTTATACATATAAACTCCGTGTGGGGATTTGTTAAACTTCTAATACCAGAAACAGCTATTAAGCCTACATTCCGCACATTTAAGGTATTGATTTAAATGGACTTTAAAAGTCATAAAATGTAGCCATGTATTTGTGTATTTTATAATTAATTGATAAATATAAGTTTATTTAAAATTGCCATTATTGGTCAATTTTCGAACTTTATATAAAAACCCGCTTAACTACATGTTATTAAGGTTATTTTTAATTATGTGTTTTTTATAAAATTGTACTGAATGTAGGATTAAGCGATGTCTGACTGCAATTTAAGAAGGAAGTGACAGAAAGCATTCTTTCTTCTTGATTTTCTCAATGAAGATACCTTGCTAATTAACAATTAAACTGCAAATACCTTTCGACTATTTATCTTTCCTTCAGGAAGATTGACGTATCACGTTTCATTTACAAATAATCCTTTCTTAATAAATCAAAATGTATTAAATGGTAGTATTGGTAGCTATTTAATATAATATAGTTAAGTAGCTACCAATACTACCATTTAGATCGCGATACTTAGTTCATAACATTAGAGGCTACATTAATTTGTAGCTTTATTTCTCTGTCGGCAGAAGCAATCGTCTATTTTCTATGGGCGATGATGATACGCGTTATATTCAATCGTGTTATAGCATGGTTAATGTCTGACTCAAGCTGCGTATCTAAATGACTTGTCGCTTCATCCATAAACAAAATCTTCGGTTTTTTGTACAATGCTCTAGCTAATATCAGTCGCTGTTTTTGTCCTCCTGATAGACTAGAACCCATATCTCCTATTAAACTGTCATATCCCATAGGCATCTTACTAATGTCATTGTGAATAGCGGCAAGCCTAGCGCATCGAACAACCAATTTCAGATTAATAGGCGAATCGAAAAAAGCAATATTATCCGCAACAGAGCCTGATAATAATTGATCGTTTTGCATAACTGCGGCTATTTGCTGTCGATATTGCTTTTTACCTAGTTGAGCCAAAGGAATATCGTCAATAAAAATAGGCTCTTTCCATTTTCCTGTTGGTATGGAAGTCAGGCTGCATAAAGGGGTACAATGAATTATTCAAATTCAAATGTT
>JABSOJ010000646.1 GCA_013216005.1 Alteromonadaceae bacterium
ACTAAAAAACGGTCATCCTAAGAAGGTGAAATAGTTGTTTAAAATCAAGTAGAAAGCGCTTAACTAAGTGCCATTCGGTTCTGATCCCGTATAAAGTTATTTTAGTTCCTGAAAATATGAAGATGCCAATACTATCTATCGGTATATTATTTGGTATTCTTTATTATGTCGTTTTAGGTATTATGGCATCAAAGAAGAATCGTAGCGTAATTAAATGGGTTGGTTTATCAGTTATATTTTCTCCAATTGGTCATCTTGTTTCTTATCCATTAATGCTTAATGCGGATTCTTTACCTAAAAAATATTAATTTGCTTATAACAAGTATTTTCGAGACGGACAATTAACAGTGGGGTCATATTACTTCCTAATTTTGGTAGAATATTTTGTTTCTCAACTTTATAATGCACTGAAATTGTGGGATATTCTCAACATTAAATTTTAATTGTGTGGCGGGCTATTACTGGGATGTACCATGCTGCTTTGACTTTCGATAATATTGAACGGTGCGGCTTGTTATGACTGTTTTTAAGTAGATTGGTCAAGAAAAAACCGAAAGTTGTTTATTGGATGTGTGTTTAGAGCATTAAAAAGTTGACTTTTGAGAGATGAAAAGCGGCCCTGACCCCTACACTTCATGTAAAGAAATCGCCTTGAATTTCTGGGAAAAGTGCCAGCAATCCCCACGGGTGATATTGCGCCAAAATATTTTTTTCCAAGAGACAAAAAAACATTTCTGTCACTCGCTTTTTAAAATCGTTGGAGGTTAACTGTTTAGTATAATCTTGTATTTATGATTACTAATATTTTAAAATTATGTGACTTCAATCCAAGGACTTCTTTGTTCGCTTAGTTGACGTAATGGATTGAAAATATTAATGTCTCCTTAGAGCGAGGAACGGACGGTAGCTTCGTTTTAATTTTCAGCCGATGAAGATCGCAAGTACAAGGTGGCTTTACCCGAAGAGGATGCATCAAAGGGGAATAGCTTCAATTTCAGTACAGCTTTTTTTATAATGGGGAATGAAAAATTATTAAATTTAGTGAGACAACGATACATTACATAGGTCTGTTCAGCAGTTTCATGATGTTTTTTCTTGTTACCTTTACAGGGTGGGAATTGGCTGAACACTCAGTATGGTTTGGCGATATATGGGAGCCTATGGCAAATCGCTTATTCATTATTTTTGTAAGACATTTGGATTTATCTGGCTTATGGCTTTCACCTATTCTTACTTTTGGGGCAAAAAGAAATTTATCCGCACATTTAAAGAGGTAGAAAGATCTTCGCTGGCTAATTGTAAAGACGGAGAACTGGTTAGGATACAAGGAAAACTTATCACTCTAGGGCTGCCTCTTGTTGCTCCTTTTTCCGCTAAGCAATGCTCAGCCTTTGAGACTCGTGCTTCTAGAATGGAAGAAGTTGTTACAGCTAAAGGTAGTGGTTCACATGTCGATTCCAAAACTATTTGGGAAACGATTAAAGTTGTAAAAGAAATTAGTGACTTTTTTATTCAATGTGGCGACTCATATGCGCTTGTTAGAGCAAACGACTGCCAGTTAAAAATCCATGAAGACACTGTTCATGATGAATCGTCTTATGCCAAGGATCGTGGCGGCTTTTTAACCGAAAGTGAGAATACGAAAAGACAAGACACGCTAGAACGTATGGGGCTTTCTTATCGAAATTATATTGGAGTCTATGCTGCTGATATCAAGTTTGAAGAAGGTATACTAGAGCCTAGAGAACAAGTTGCAGTCAGAGGTGAAGGAAAGTGGATCAAGATTGATTCATCAGAAGAGTTCCAATTCCTTAGTGAAAAAGGCGTTGAAAAAGTATTTGAGATCAAAAGTTGTGCAGATACAAAACTTTATATCAGTGACTCAGTTACGTTTTAGATAAAGTTCAAAGCAATGCTGAAAAAAGAAACTTAATTTAGTGGTAAAAAATTTGACCACCTAAACAGAGTATTTTCAAGTTTTTCTATCCAAAAGTAAGTTTCAGTGAATGACCGAAAATGGCACAAAGCCGTCCTTTTGAGACGGTTTTTTAGTATCTGAAAAATGTCAGCTTTGTGGTAACTACTGTCCTTTTCTTTTCTTTTCTTTAGTTTCAGCCACTACAACTCGAAAATGGGTCAAATCAAGCCTGAAAAAAGTACTAGGTCACATCGTAGATACAAATGATTGGTTTGTCAGTGGTGCTCAGAGCGAAGCGGATTTGTTATG
>JABSOJ010000647.1 GCA_013216005.1 Alteromonadaceae bacterium
TAGATGCGCTTTCGCACTATTATTTATTGTAGTTTCTTACATGATATTGATTTTATTAATTAAGTTATCGCGAAAACGTGTCATTAGCCGAGAATTGCTGTAGTATAATAAGCTATTATAAAAGAGCAATAAACGGAGTTAGTAATGAAGGTATCATTCTCTTTGTGGCTGTCAATGTCACTTAATCTATGTTTTATCAGTGGTTGTAGCTATACAAAAGTCGAACAAAATCATGATGCTGCCAGTAGTGTCGTTAAAGCAGAAGCTGCTGGGCATCAGAAAATGGCAGCTGATGAAATTAAACAATACAGTGCGGCTGAATTTTTCAAAACCACCACAATTTTCGGCTCATCAATTAACCATAATGCTACTGCGGTATTAGTCAGTAATGATAAAAGTGGCGTATTCAATTCTTACCGATATCCGCTTGATGGTAGTACACCTACTCAGTTAACTCATTCAACTACAGATACTATTTATGGAATAAGCTGGTTCCCTAATGACGATCGTATTTTATATACGGCTGATCAGGGTGGTAATGAACTTAATCACCTTTTTGTGAGAGAAGTTGATGCTTCTATAAAAGATCTCACTGAGGGTGAAAACTTAAAAGCACGGTTCATTGGTTGGCAAAAGGATGACAGTGGCTTTTTTGCGATGACCAACGAAAGAGATCCTAAAGGATTTGATGTTTACCGCTATGCAAGCAAAGACTACAAACGTGAGCTTATTTTTCAGAATAATGATAACTGGTCTATCGGAGATATCAGTCCGGATGGTCGTTGGTTAACTTTAAACGAAAATGTATCTAATGCAGATTCGAATATCTATTTGGTTGATTTGAATTCGAAAGATAAAAAGCCTGGCTTGATCACTGAACATCAGGGCAGTGTTGATCATAGAAGTTATACTTTCACACCTGACAGCCAACAGCTGATTTATGCAACGAATGAATTTGGTGAATTTAATCAGGCCTGGAGTATCAATCTTGAAGATCGTACCAAGTCTGTTTTCTATAAGGCTGACTGGGATGTTTCTTTTGTTTCTTTTTCTGAAGATGGAAAGTATCGTGTTGTAGGTGTTAACAATGACGGACAAACTAAAGTCAGTATTATTGAAGTCGCTACACAAAAAAACATAGCTTTACCTCAATTGCCTCCGGGTGATTTACGTAGTGTTAATTTTTCTGCTGACAGCAAAAAAATGGTGTTCTACATTAATTCAGATACATCACCTTCAAATTTATATACATTCGAAATTGGCAGTGATACTGCGAAGCGTCTGTCATCAACGCTTAACCCTCTTATTGATGAAAAGCAACTGGTCACTAGTGAAGTTAAAAGATTCAAGAGTTTTGATGATTTGGAAATACCGGGAATTTTATATAAGCCTAAAATGGCAAGTGCAGATCACAAAGTACCTGCGCTTATTTGGGTACATGGTGGTCCGGGTGGTCAGTCACGAAAAGGATACCGGGCGGTAATGCAACATTTGGTGAATCAAGGTTACGCTATTTTTGCCGTTAACAACCGTGGTTCTTCCGGATATGGAAAAACTTTCTTCCATTTAGACGATAAGAAGCACGGGCAGGATGATTTACAAGATATCGTTTACGGCAAAAAATATCTACAAACGTTAAATTGGGTGAATGCTGACAAAATTGGCATTATCGGTGGTAGTTATGGCGGATACATGACAATGGCAGCGATGGCATTTACTGATGAATTCCAAGTCGGCATTGATATTTTTGGTGTAACAAATTGGGAAAGAACACTAAACAGTATTCCGCCTTGGTGGGAAGCGTTCAAAAAATCATTGTACGATGAAATGGGCGACCCAAAAACAGACGGGGAACGTCATCGTGCTATTTCACCATTATTTCATGCTGATAAAATCAAGAAGCCTGTTTTAATAGTACAAGGGGCGAATGATCCAAGAGTTTTACAAGTTGAAAGTGATGAGATGGTTGCAGCCATTAAGAAAAATAATGTGCCTGTAGAATATGTTCTATTTCCTGATGAAGGACATGGGTTTAGAAAAAAGGCGAATAGAATTACCGCCTCAGATGCTTATTTAACATTCCTTAAAAAACATCTTTAGGTAAAGTCTACCGCGTAGGATGGGTTAGGCGAAGGCTTAACCCATGGTTCTGTCGCATCTTGCTAGATAAATTGAAAACGCCTTATTTCAGGCATAGTTAAGCTGCAAGTGAATAAAATTGC
>JABSOJ010000063.1 GCA_013216005.1 Alteromonadaceae bacterium
TCAAGCGATGTACTCAAACAAAAACAATAAATTTGTCTGAGTACACCGCCAATGCATGTCATATTTATGCATGGTTCACTAAAGAAACGATCTATAGCCACACTAAATTTCTATTTCATTGATTTCACTTTCATCAGCTTCCGAGAACCGCTCAGATAACGTTTCTTGTTTCAATAATGTAAGTAACTTTTGATCTATATATTGAGCTAAAGCGGCTAGCTCCTCATACTTAAATATATTGATCAATTCAATGTTCAACAGCCACTTTTCCTGAATAGCATTAACTAATTTTGCCACCAGCAATGAATGTCCACCTGATTTGAAGAAATTAGCATTTGCACTGATTTTATCAGCAGGTAAACACAATAACTTTGACCATATTTCCACTAAAGCAAACTCACTGTCAGTTTCCGGGGCGACATATTCCACCTGGCTCGATAATAACTCCAACGCTAGCAGGGCTTTTCTATCCAGCTTACCATTAGAAGTCATTGGTAGCTTATCTAACAGAATGAAAGCGGAAGGAACCATGTAATCAGGTAAATCCTGGCTAATGTTTTGTTGAAGAAAAGCAATGATGTCATGGTCTTGATTGCTACTTTCATCCACAGTTTCATTGTTGTTAATGCTTTCTGATAAGGCATCTTCTAGCAAAGTATTCTCTTTACCAGTAACCACATAAGCCACCAATTGTTTATCACCCGACTCATTTTCTTTGACCAGAACAGCAGCATCATTAACGTCTTCACACTGCGTTAATGCATGCTCTACCTCGCCTAATTCGATACGGAACCCTCTAATTTTTACCTGATGATCTACACGACCAATATACTCTAAATTACCATCCGGCAACAAGCGCACCAAGTCCCCTGTTTTATACAAACGATCACTGCTATCAGGGTTATTTACATCATAAAATGGATTAGGGATAAACTTCTCTGCCGTTAACACTTCCTGATTAAGATACCCTCGGGCCAGACCTTCACCACCAATGTGGAGTTCGCCTATAACACCTAATAGCGTGAGGCTATTGTCCGGCAAAAGTACATACGTTTGAATATTCTGTATCGGCTTCCCGATAGGCACACTGGCTCCCATAACTTGAGAACAATCCCAATATGTTACATCAATGGCCGCTTCTGTTGGACCGTATAAATTATGCAATTGAACGGCTGGCAAAGCGATTTTAAATTCATTAACACATTGAACTGGAAGCGCCTCACCACTGCAAAACACTTGTGTAAGCGATGTACAATCCGCTATACCACCATGCATCAACATCGCGCTCAACATCGATGGCACAAAATGTAATCTGGTAATACCTTGTGCCTGAATTAAATCAACCAATGCTCCCGGATCTTTATGTTCATGAGGCTTGGCAAATACCATTCTGGCACCTTCTGTCAACGGCCAGAAAAATTCCCATACAGACACATCAAAACTGTACGGTGTTTTTTGTAAGATACTATCTGAGCTTAATAATCTGTATTCATTCTCCATCCAGCAAATGCGATTATGTAAGGCATTGTGCTCAACCATCACACCTTTAGGCTTACCGGTACTCCCTGAAGTGTAAATTACATAAGCAAGATTACTGGAGGTTAGCGTTAATTGGCTCAGTTCAAGGTTACTTATTGGGTATTGCTTTAACTGTTTTTGTAAACCCAGCTCATCCAGGCATACCGCTTGCTGCGCTGTGATCGGTGTTTTATCTTGTAAATGCGTTTGTGTTAACACAGTGCTCAGTTGTGCATCTTCTAACATATGCACTAAACGCGCTTCAGGATAATCAGGATCTAATGGAACATACGCACCACCTGCTTTTAAGATAGCGAACATACCAATCACCATCTCTAATGAACGCTCTACACACAACCCCACTAACGTATCAGGAATTATGTGTTTTTCTTCAACTAAATAGTGTGCCAATTGGTTAGCTTTACTGTTAAGTTCGCCATAAGTTAATTGACTATCATCAAAGACCACTGCGATTGCGTCTGGGTTGTTAATAACTTGTGTTTCAAACAACTCATGAATACATTTATCTTTGGAATAATCCACCGCTGTGTCATTCCACTCAACCAATTGCTGGTGGATTTCAGCCTCATTCAGCATATGAACGTTAAAGACATTTTCTTCAGGTGTTGCTAGTAAGGCAGGTAGTAGTAAATCAAAATGGCCTGCCATTCGTTCAATAGTCTCTGCGTTAAACAAGTCGGTATTGTATTGCCAATCTAACGATAGACCTTCGTCTGTTTCAGTGATATCCAGTGTTAAGTCATATTTAGCCACGCTCGACCCTGATTGATCAACCGGACTCAAGCCAAGCTCAGGAAGATCTAATATTCCCTCCTCGTTATTTTGTAACACCAACATCACTTGAAACAACGGACTATAACTTAAACTACGCTCAGGCTGGAGCTTTTCAACAATCTGTTCAAACGGCACTTGTTGATGTGCATAAGCATTGAGCAGCATATCTTTACTTTGCACTAGTAAACGGTTAAAGCTTGGAGCATCTGACAGATCACTGCGCAATACCAAGGTGTTAACGAAGAAACCAATAAGATTGGCTACTTCCACTTGATCCCGGTTAGCGACTGGCGTCCCCATCACAATATCGGTTTCGTTACTATGACGCGAAAGTAACACTGACAATGCGGCATGTAACCCCATAAACAAAGTAACACCAGCCCCTTGACATAACGCATTAAGTTGTTTGCTGGTTGTTATACCAAGCTGACTTTGATAGTTAGCACCATTAAAGGTTTGCACACTCGGACGTGGTTTATCCAGCGGTAAATGATGGATAGCTGGTAATTCAGCTAATTGCTCTGTCCAGTAACCCAATTGTACGTCAAGCACCTCTCCTTGTAACCAGTTACGCTGCCACTGGGCATAGTCTGCATATTGAAGTGTTAATGGTGCTAATGGGTTATCTTGACCTTGTACATAAGCTGAATATAACGCACTGAACTCATTAACCAAAATCCCCATCGACCAGCCATCTGAAGCTATATGGTGAATGGTGACCAATAAAATGTGTTCGGATTCAGATATTTTAAGCAATTGCGCTCGCAACATTAAATCCATACTCAAATCGAATGCCTCACTGGCTTCTGACACCATTAATTCAGACCGCTGGAATTCCCTTTCACCCGGTGATAAGGAAGACAAATCGGTGACCGGAATAACTAACGGGGTTGCAGGTTTGATAATTTGTACTGGCTGACCATCTTCACCTTCAATAAAATGGGTACGCAAACTTTCATGACGCTTAAGAATAGCACTAAGCGATCTATTTAATGCATCGACATTCAACGATCCTTCAAGCTTCAGAGCAACTGGCATATTATAATGCGCACTGCCTCCGTCGATTTTATCTAACAACCATAGGCGCTGCTGGGTATAAGAGCATAATAATACCTCATCACGTGAGACAGGGATCAGTGGCAACTGAACCAACCCCTCATCAAGCAAAGATAGCTCTCTTGATAAAGCACCAACAAAGGGTGTACCAAAAAGTGTTATTAACGGTAACTTAACATTAAACGCTTTGTTTATGTGTGAAACCACGCGTATTGCTAACAACGAATGCCCGCCTAATTCAAAGAAATTATCCGTTAGTCCAACTTGTTCAACACTTAAGACTTCTTGCCATATATCACATAATATTTTTTCGTTTGCCGTAGTCGGCGCTACATATTCACCCACCTGTCCTGACATGTCAGGCGCAGGTAACACTTTTCTGTCTAACTTACCATTAGGGGTCAACGGTAGCTTTTCTAATAGAATATAGACAGAAGGCACCATATAGTCAGGCAAATCCTGACTGATATTCAGTTTAAGAGAAGCAATAAAGTCCTGACGTTGGAGGGTGTTTTCTTCAACTGTTTCATTGTTGCTAGTTCTTTCTAATGAACTACTGCCTGATAACTTGTCCGTAACTGATAGTTTGTCCGTAACCACATAAGCGACCAATTGCTTATTCCCCGCAACATTTTCTGTTGCGATCACAATGGCATCATTCACGTCATCACACTCAGTTAATGCATGCTCTATCTCGCCTAACTCGATACGGAATCCTCTGATTTTAACCTGATCATCTAGTCGACCTAAAAACTCCAGTTCGCCATCAGGCAACCAGCGCACCAGATCGCCAGTTTTATATAAACGCTCACTGCTGTTAGGGTTGTTTGCATCATAGAAAGGGTTAGAGATAAACTTCTCTGCCGTTAGCTCTGGCTGATTCAGATATCCACGGGCCAAACCCGCGCCACCTATGTGTAGCTCTCCAGCTGTTCCTACAGGAGTGCATTTTTCATTGTTAAGTACATAACAAGTAACGTTAGCGTTCGGTCCACCGAGGGTAATTGACTCTTCTGGTAATATTTCCTTAACGGTAGAGCATATTGCTGCTTCCGTTGGGCCGTAAGCGTTAAAAAACCTCCCGACCCCTTGCCATGCCTGAGCTACAGCTTGACTGCAAGCTTCACCACCAACAATGACACTTTTAATACCCTCAAAATTAATACCTTCAAAATTATCACCTTCAAAATCGTCTGGCTCAAGAAGCGCCAGGCTTGATGGTGTCATCATCAAATGACTAACACCTTTAAATATCGAATTCCCCTCTGAAGTAGAGTCTGAGCTAGAATTTGAGCTAACGTCTAAAAACAAAGACGGTGTTACCGTTAAGCTAGCCCCTTTTGAAAGTGACATCCAGATAACCCATGTACCAGCATCGAAATTAATAGAAATATTTTGTAAAAATACACTATTGCTATCAACACCAAATCGAGAGGCATTATCAACAATGTTATTTAATAACGCATTATGCTCAATCAATACCCCTTTAGGTTTACCCGTACTGCCTGAGGTGTAAATCACATAAGCAAGGTTGCTTGAGGTGAGCGATAATTCATTCGGCACAAGATTACTTGTCGGGTATTGTTTTAACTGTTCTTGTAAACCTGCTTCATCCAGACATACCGCTTGTTGCGCTGTGACCGGGGTTTTATCTTGTAAATGCGTTTGTGTTAACACAATAACAAGTTGCGCATCCTCTATCATATGGACTAAACGCGCTTCAGGGTAATCTGGATCTAATGGCACATAAGCACCACCTGCTTTTAAGATAGCAACCAACCCAATAATCATTTCTAATGAGCGTTCAACACAAAGGCCTACTAACGTATCCGGAGTGATGTGTTTTTCTTCGACCAAGTAATGTGCCAGTTGATTGGCTTTACCGTTCAGCTCACCATAAGTTAATTGGCTGTCTTCAAAGACCACCGCAATTGCATCAGGGTTATTCACGACTTGAGCTTCAAACAATTCATGAATACATTTATCTGTAGGATATTGTGCCGCAGTGTCATTCCATTGTACTAACTGCTGATGTAGCTCAGTTTCAGGCAAAATTGTTAAAGCACTTATCGCTTGCTCCGTTGCTGAACCTAAGCAGTCAACTAAAGAAGCAAGTGCGGTTTGCATATAGTCGATAACGCGTTCAGGGCTGATGGCATCATCAACTTGCAAATCTAAATCAAACCCTTCACCTAAATCATCCACTGACAGAGAAAAAGGATAGTTACTGCGCTCTTGTCCTCCGATCTCAGTTATTCCACCGCCACTTGATTCCTCACCTAATTCCTCACTTGGACCAGAAGCTGTGCCTGGGCCAGAATGACGATAATTCAGCATGGCACTAAATAACGGTGTTCCTCCGGTTAAGTTACTACATTGTTGTGCTAATGCCAAAGAGGCTTGCTCAAACGGTATTAAAGCATGTAATCCAGCTTTTACCTGAGACACTAAATCAATGACACTGATATCATTGAGCTTGATACGTAAAGGCAAGGTATTAATAAACATGCCCAGCATATTCTCCGCACCAGGAACTCCTTGTAAACGCCCAGAAAACACAGTACCAAAAACCACATCATCGCGACCACTACACGCCGATACGACCAAAGCCCACGCTGCATGAAATAGTACCGCAGGACTAACTTTTAACGTTTTCGCGACAGTACGTAACTGAGATGAAATCTCCTCGGGCATAGACGCTCTTAATTCAATGATCTGACTGCCGTCTCCCTGCACATCCACCAAATCAAACGGCGTCGTAGGGGTATCCACATCACAAAGCAACTCTGTGAAAAATTGCTCGGCATCATGTGTTTTTTCCTGATGCTGACAATGGGCAATAAACTCACGATAAGGAATGGCAGGTGCCAGACTATCTGCTTGTCCCCTCTGATAAGCCATCACTTCCTGCTGAATAATATCAAGACCAATATGGTCAGAAATAATATGATGTAACTGTAATAAAAGGAAACATTGTCCTGTGTTGTTATCCTCAGCCAACAGCATACGCAACAGCGGGCCTTTTGTAATATCCATCCATTGCTTTTCAGTGGAACATAGAGCCTGCATCTGGGTCTCTATATCTTGTTCTGCATCGAGTTCTGGCCAGCTGATTACTGGAGTAGCCTGACGAGATACCACCTGAACCGGCGTTGATAGCCCTTGCCATAACACCGAAGTGCGCAGTACATCATGACGTTGAACAACAAAAGATAAAGCTTCAATAAAACTGCCTAAGGTAGTTTTATCCGGTAAGCTAAACAACATTGGCATTACATAAGGATCATGGTCTTTATTCATCATATGATGAAATAAAATGCCTTTTTGCAGCGACGCCAGCGGGTAAATATCCTGAATATTGGCACTGCCTCCTTCCACTTGGCTAACAATAGTAGCAAGTTCATCCGAATTCAAATCAACCAAAGAAAGCATCTCACACGTGAGATTATCACAACCTTGCGGAATTAAATTGGCAGGTACCACAAACTTTGTTTTCGATTGATTGCCCGAAGACATAAGTTCTTGTGCTAACTCTCCTAAACTTGAGGTAGCAAACAGTTGACGAACTTCAATAAATAAACCAGCTTCCTGTGCTTGAGCAATTACCTGCATTACTAATAACGAGTGGCCACCAATTTCAAAAAAGTTATCATTAATACCGACTTTATCCAGATCCAGGACTTGTTGCCAAATATCACACAGTTGTTTTTCAATCTCTGTACTCGGTGCGATATACTTTCCCTGTTGCGCAGACATATCTGGAGAAGGTAAAGCCTTACGGTCTAACTTACCATTAGCGGTTATCGGCAAGCTGTCTAAAACGACAAAGGCCGACGGCACCATGTAATCCGGCAAAGATTTTTTAACCTCAGCTCTAAGAGAATCGATAAGCTCGGTGACCTCTTCGACAATACTGAGATCGCAATCAGATGACACAACATAAGCCACCAAGCGTTTTGGTTCATCGGTGGCAATTACTGTCGCTTGTGTAATATTGGTATATTTTAACAGGGTAGATTCTATTTCACCTAACTCAATACGAAAACCCCGTATTTTAACCTGATGGTCAGCGCGTCCGAGATACGCCAAATCGCCCCCCGGTAAATATCGTACTTTATCCCCTGTACGGTATAAACGTCCTTCACCAAAAGGATTATCGATAAACTGTGTTTTAGTTAACTCAGGCTTATTTAAATAACCCCGCGCAACACCATCACCAGCGATATAAAGTTCACCCATCACACGAAATGGCACTAATTGTTGATGCTCGTTAAGAACATAGAGCTGAGTATTTTGAATTCCTCGCCCTATTGGAACAATACTTCGCTCATATTCAGCTTTACAATGTAAATAACTAACATCTATCGCTGCCTCTGTCGGCCCATAAAGGTTATGTAGTTCACTTTGCGTTCCTGTGTCGAAAAATGCCTGCGTCAACTCTTTAGGCAACGCCTCACCACTACAAAATACTTTTTTTACTGAAGTGCATGTTGACCACAAGCCACTGCTAAGCATAGCATTAAGCATTGATGGTACAAAATGCAATAATGTAATGCTATGCGCTGTTATCACTTCACTCAAATAAGAGGGATCTTTATGTCCGTCGGGTTTAGCCAACACCAGGCAGCCCCCCGAAGTAAGTGGCCAGGTAAATTCCCAAACAGAAACATCAAACGAAAACGGTGTTTTTTGCAACACTTTATCTTGCGCTTCCAGTTGATATTCAGACTGCATCCAGTCAATTCTGTTCACTAAACTGGCATGTTCAACCATCACCCCTTTAGGGTGACCCGTGGTACCGGAAGTATAAATAACGTAGGCAAGATTAGAAGAGGTTAATCCATTAATTTCTGGTGCCTTATCATCAATTCCATCCAGAAGAAGTTCATCCAGTGCAACACAAAGCATGTCCTTGTCAGCAAATAATGGCGCTAATGATGTCTGAGTTAACAGCACCTGAGCCTTGCAATCCTCCAGGATATAATCAAGACGAGCTTGCGGATAATCAGGATCCAGCGGTACATAAACGCCACCAGCCTTGAGGATAGCCAGAATGCCTATCACCATTTCCAAGGATCGATACAAAGATAACACCACTAATGAATCCGGTTTTATCCCTTGTTTTATCAAATAATGGGCAACCTGATTAGCCCGTTTATCCAACTCGGCGTAGGTCAATTGTTTGTCTTCATACACAAGAGCGATATTGTCAGGGTTTTTTCTTACCTGAGCTTCAAATAACTGGTGGATACATTGATCTTTTGCGTAATCTACCGAGGTATCATTCAAGTCATAAAGTAGATGTTCCCTTTCAGCTGCCGATAACATTGACAATTCAGGTATAGGCCGTTCCGGCTCTGCGATCAAAGATTTTAATAGCTCAGCGAAAGTATTCGCCATACTCTCAATGGTGGACAATTCAAAAAGATCTTTCGCGTATTCCCAGGTAATATGCAGACCATCGTCATTTTCAATAACATCAAAAGTTAGATCATATTTCGCCACCAATGCCTCTTGATCAAGCACTTCAACATGCAAGCCTTCAGACTCAACCTCATTCACTTGTTCATAGTTATGAAAGGTCAACATAATTTGAAAAAGAGGACTATGCTGCAAACTTCGCTGTGGACGTAATTCCATCACCAATTTTTCAAATGGAATTTGCTTATGTTCATAAGCTTCCAGTAAACGATCTCTGCTCTGTTTTAATAATTGAGAAAAAGACGGTGCATCACCAAGTTCGGCACGAAGTACCAGCGTATTAGCGAAATAGCCAACTATACCAGTGAGTTCTTCTTCATCCCTATTGGCAACCGGCGTACCAATCACTATATCTTTTTCACCGGTAAAATTACTTATAAAAGCGGAAAAAGCCGCATGTAATGTCATAAAGGTTGAAGCATTACATTTTCTGGCAAGTTCAGATAAATCCTTAGCTGTATCAATATTGATATGCTGGTAGTAGCGACCTCCGGCGTAGGTTGACTCTTCAGGACGAGGGTGATCTAATCGTAAACTATGCACCTCAGGAATATCCGCAAGTCTGTTTTTCCAGTAACCCAGTAAACTTTCTAAGGTATCTCCCTGTAATAAGTTTCTCTGCCAGCTAGCATAATCGGCATATTGAAATGGTAATGGAGGTAATGAATCCGTCCTATTTTCAATAATAGCCTGATAAAGTTCAAACAACTCTTTAGTCAGAACACCCACAGACCAACCATCAGAAGCAATATGATGTGTGGTTACCGCAAGGACATGCCGGCTATCATTAAGACGGAAAATCTTACCACGTAACATAATATCAGAAGATATATCAAAAGGACGATCGGCTTCATTGTTAAGCTCCTGCTTGATAATGACTAAGGCCTCTTCCTCACTGACGGTTGAAAGATCTGAATAAGACAGAGTGAATTCATTCACATCCTTTATGATCTGAAAACCGTTTTGATCTCTATCCACCTGATAAACGGTGGATAATACCTGTTGTCGTTTTACTAAGGCGACAAAAGCCGATTCCATACTTTTCAGATCGAAATCACCGTTAAGGTAATAAGACACAGAAACATTGTATTGTCCGCTTTCACCCTCAAGCTGTCCGATAAACCATAACCTTTGCTGAGAAAAGGACATGGGTATAGTGTCACCGTTAAGTCTTTGCTCACGATACGGCATAAGTTGTATCGCAAACTTTGAATTGTTAGCCAATATCTCAATAATTTCTTCTTTAAATTGAGCTATTTCTTTTCGAAGTTCATCAGATAACTTAGTATTTGTTGCTTTAAAGGCTAATTTACCTTCTTTTAAGTACAACAAAACACCTTGTTCACTCGCTTTTGTAACTACATCATATGGCTTCATATCAATCCTTCTTCGATAACATCTTCATTATTTTCATCTGAGGTAACCACCAACGCCATTATCTATTCAACCGTACAGGCAACAGCACTGACACAAAGTTGATTAAATATCATTTTTAGGACAATTTAATTTCCCATATCGCATTGATTTCAGTTACAACGTTCACTTGCAACATTTGCGTTAATCTTTTTTCAATATTCGTCTGTGGAGCAATATACTCAGTATCAATGTCTGGACGTGAATATAACTTGACTTGCTCCCAATCAAATTTGTCGTCAATATCTTGTGTATAGGCAATAATAAGTCGTTCATTTACATCTGTTCTTGATATGATCAATTGTTACATAGGATCTCGCATGATACGTGCAATTCTTGCAAATAAATGCTGACCCTCATGATCCGATATAGCATCGGCAAGATATTTCATTTGTTGTGACTGCATCCACTCAGGTAAATCAGCCTTGACTGCCATACCTGATTTTCCCTAGGCATCCCAGTTGATAGCAATAAACTGAATTTCACTTTGACTCATACTATATACTATATGCTACTGCATCTTGGAAAGCATTAGCAGCACTATATTCAAATTGAGCAATTCCATCGATAACCGAAGCTAAAGAGGAGTACAGAACAAAAAAGTCCAGATTCTGATCTTCCAGTTGATTAACTAAAGTCAAAGTCCCCTGCATTGTGGGCCTACTTACTTTTTTGGCTTAACAACCCGATGTATTTTCTCTGACGTACTAACAGAATATCATACCACTAAGGTATCTGGCTTGATATGACTTTCTTGAATAAGATTATCCGCAAGCTGGTTCGCTTTTAGGTTTAACTCACTACTTTTAATATTGTGGCTGATGAAGGTGACTCCAGGAGTCCACATAAGTATTGCACAGGTTTTTAGTTCCAGACAAAACCTAAGTACAACCATCGACGTGCATGGATGCACTAATGCAGCGAAGGCATGGATACCTAAAGCTGCCATATATACAACGCCGCACTGGTGTTCTAGCTGGTTCTGTCGCATCTTGCTTTTTTAGCCAAAAGTTTAAAATTTAAACATCATAAAATCAAGAGTTTAAAAAAGCTAAAAACAACAAAATACGCAAGATGCGACAGAACCAGATAAAGTTGCCGATATTTCACAAGCAACTGTTACTAAATAGGTGACAGGTATTAAATAAGTAACCTTGACCAAGCCACCTCTTTACTAGCTTTTAAAGAGGTGGCTTGTTAATTATAAAAAGTAAAAATGACATTTTAGTCCACAGTAATAATTACTTTCCCTTTAGATTTTCTTTCCCCGAAATACTGCATAGCTTCAGCAACTTCACTTAACGGATAACATCTGTCAATAACGGGTGTAAGTTTACCTGCTTGAAAAAGCTCTTTCAGGTAGTCCAACCCTTTATTAGGATCGTGCGGTAAAATCCCTAACTTTTTACTCCCTATTAACGATAACAATGGCGCCAGGAAAAGAGATTGAAACATTAATGATGATCCTCCCCCAACCATAACGTACCTGCCCTTTGGACTTAACGAACGTTTATAATCAAATATTGAATGATAACCCATCATATCGATGATCAAGTCATACTGTTTGCCGTTATCAGGAAAATTTTCTTGAGTATAATCTATAACATGATCAGCTCCCAGCGAACGTAACAGTTCAAATTTATTCGCACTGTCTACACCTGTTACCTCATCCCCGAAAACTTTAGCAATCTGAACGGCGAAACTACCCGACCCGCCACCAGCACCATTGATCAAAACTTTCAGTCCTGACTGACTCGGCCTTAAATCACGCACAGCCTGAAGGGCTAAAACTGCCGCTTGAGGAATGGCAGCTGCTTGCTCGAATGACATATCCGAAGGTTTTAACACTAAAACTTTTTCTGGTGCACAAACATACTCAGCAAAACCACCCCAACCGTTTGCACATAAGTCGCCAAAAACGTCATCACCCGGCTTAAAATCTTTAACATTACGGCCAACAGCTTCAACAGTCCCCGCGATATCAGATCCAAGTATTTTGTCTGTTTTAGGTTTCAGCAGGCCGTAAAACATTCTATTTATGAACGACTTACCTCTGAGAAGACCCCAATCCCAGTCATTTATCGATACCGCATGGATTTTGATTAAAACCTCATTGGCTTTAGGAGCAGGCTGAGCGACTTCCTTTAATTCAAGCACATCAGGTAAACCGAATTTATTATATACTACTGCTTTCATCGAAATTCACTCTCGGGATATATTTCAAGTATTACTGATAACAGAATCAACTTCCGGGTTAGACCAACCCCATGCATACCAGACAATAAATAATGAAGTTAAAATCTCTACCGTTGCAAAAAACATATAATAAATAGCTGGTTCTCCAACAAACAATGACACGCTAACAGATGCAGTTTGCAATACGCCCACAGTAATGTTTGCCCGGCGATTAGCCTTATATTTTAATATTCTGGACAAAACAACCATAACCATAGCAGTTTCCAGCAATATTGCTGCCCCCAACAACATTTCAGGCGTTAGTAACATCGCAACAACTTCTGTTGTTAAATCTTCTGATGATTGTGACGACATTCCTTCCATTAACGTTAATACATCCGCATACAGAATGTTGAATATATAAAATATCCATACGAAGGATAAAATTACTTTTCTGTCGTTATTCATTTTGTTCGAAATCATAGGTTTCCTCTTGCTATAATTACTTTGAGACACTAAGATAGTGGCACTAAGACTTTATGTTAGTGTCTGTGAGGCACTATGTCAATAGGGCATTTTATGAACGATAAAAACAGTCACCAAATTAGCGATCCTGTTAACTCCCCTGCTAACAAAGAAAGTACAGAAGCCGAATTTCTAAAAACGTACAACATTCATGAGTTTGACATTCCGCTTACCAGCGTTGATATGGCAATTTTCACCATAGAACATGATGCTTTAAAAGTATTATTGGTGAAACGAGCTCAATTCCCGGCGAAGGGCCAATGGGCGTTGCCTGGAGGTTTTATTAATCTGGAAGATGACAATACGCTCAGTGATACAGCAAGTCGAAAATTAAAAGAAAAAACCGGCGTTGATATTGCTCATCTTGAACAGGTATCAACCTTTGGCGGCCTTAACCGAGATCCAAGGGGTTGGTCAGTCACCATCGCTTATATGGCTTTAATTTCATGTAAAAATATTGTACTGAAATCAAATGAAACTTCAGAAGATATTGTTTGGGTCGCAATAGAAAACGTTAATAAAAATTATAAACTCGCTTTTGATCACAACACCATATTAACCCAATGCTACCAACGCTTAAAAAGTAAGGTGCAATATACTTCCCTGCCAATTAATTTACTGCCTCGGGCTTTTACCTTGTCTGAATTACAAAAAACATTCGAACTGATTCTTGGCTATCCTATTGAGAAAAAATCGTTTAGAAGAAGAGTATTAGGGGCTGATATTATTGCCAAAACAGGCGAAATGCGAGTTGGAAGTAACAGACCTGCTAAATTGTACTACGCAAATGCAAGTGGTAAAGAGCATTTGTTTCAAAGAAATATTGAAGGGCCACGTTAGAAAAATAAAATGCCCCAAGCTATTAACCTGTCAACTTATCAACATATCAACTAACAGAAATGGTGCATTTTATTAAATAACATGCCTATGCACTTTACTCAGGTTAAGCTATAACGCTCCTGAATTTGAGTGATTCCGACTAATTTCTTAGGCTATGTCTAAAATTGAAGCTAAACAAAGAAGTAGGATGGGTTAGCCAACGGCGTAACCCATCACATTGCAACTATCTTTCCTTTAAGTGTCAGGAATAAATATATTTTGATGGGTTACGCCTTCGGCTAACCCATCCTACGCAATAAAATTTATATTTTGCAAAAGTTGACACTGCTTTTATCTAATAAGCACAATAAAAACAGATTATTATAGTCAGTAAAATTAACTGCGATACTGTCAATTTCAACTATGTTTTGTTGGTATTTTCAAATGACCTGACCAGACTACAGAGGCAAGTTAAATAATTATCACTACTCAGCATCCATTTAAAGTGATACGTGGATAAATCCACGAACTACGGGGTGGTTAGTCAAATCCATGTGATCAACGAACGCACATTTATGTGCGCCTTAAATTGGTATAACCACTGCATTAACATTACTTTTGAATGGTATACGTCCAAATAATTTTACCCCTGCTGAATAGTTACAAAAAATTAAGACTCTATTTTTTTGGAACTACGTAATCTCAACCCCATGATGCCTAATGCAAAAATTGCCAATGTAGAAGGCTCTGGCAATTCTTCGACAGTTACTGTGTCAGATGTGAACGCCTGACTACCAGTTTCACCTAATATTGGGTTGAAAGCAATTTCACGCCATTGATGTGCCGAAACGTCTGGCCCCGGACCATAAAAACTATCAATTGTCATCGTTATTTTAGCAACGTTGCTAACAGTCGTCGGACTAGCGGTGCCACCAAAAAATATTTGAGACTGAGTCGTTATATTAGCTAGTGATGCATCAATAGTAGCAAGTAAGTTATCAGTCAGATCATAAAGCTCTAATTTAAAACCATTGATCCCATCTCCTGAAGCAATACGGTCATTCCAGATAGTAGTTCGTGAGCTACGTTATTATTAACTGATAGAGTGCTAAACACTGATTCTTATTGACCTTTGCAAAATGCGAATTGATGATGTCGCATCATAAACTATATAAATCTGACCCTGAGGGATCCCCACGAAATTAGAAGCTCGCCTGTGGTTCAGCGAACAATGAATTTAGTTCATTAATCGCTGCTTCCCAATGCTTTTTTAATAACCTAAGTTGCTTATCTTTATATGCTCGCAAACCAATAAACTGGTTCGATAATACGTTTCTATTTTTAACTGAATTAGCTTGATATCGTCGATGTTTTTTTGCCGATTTTACTGCCAATCCCAGCAAGAATAATAAGTATTGTGCAACTAATGCGATGAGTAATAAAACTTGTAATCTTGGTGAATTTCTAGAGCCACAGGCATTCATATTAAGACCTGTTTTTAGATCTCGGAAACTCTCTTCTATTTGCATTCGCGTTGCATATATTTTGACTACTTTTTTGGATAAACCTCTTGTCTGTGGTAAAGATGTCGCTAATAACCATGGCTCTTTTTCTCGTGCTGCACAGGCTCTGGATTTCTTACTTCTTCTGGCACGTTTACCATTAGCCGTCTTGTCTTTTCGACCTTTAGGTTTACGCCATATAATTATCATTCTGGCTTCAAAAGACTTTTTCATGCCTTGCAGATATAGCCCTAAATCTTTCGCTCTTAAAGTGGCTGATTGATATAGCTGTTTGATTGGAAACCACGATGTACCTCGTTTCTTCTTACAATAAGTTTTGTTTCTAACTCTGCCTACGAAGTCCCAATCAAGTGATTCAACAAGCTCAAACCAAGGGATCCGAAA
>JABSOJ010000648.1 GCA_013216005.1 Alteromonadaceae bacterium
CGTGCAATACAAGTAAACAGTATATCGGGTTTTTGTTTAACTAAGCTTGATGTATTAGATGGCTTAAAAACATTAAAAATCTGTACTGGTTATAAAACTGAGTCAGGTGAAATCATTACTGTACCGCCTACTGCTGCGGAAGGTTATGAAAAAATCGTTCCTGTTTATGAAGAAATGCCGGGTTGGACTGAAAAAACGGTTGGTGCAACTTCAAGAACTGATTTACCAGCTAATGCGCTTGCTTATATTAAGCGTATTGAAGAGTTAACGGGTGTTCCGGTAGATATTATTTCCACTGGACCGGATCGTAATGAAACTATTATATTGGTTAATCCTTTTGAGGAATAAACGATAATATTTGAAAAAAACCAGCTTTTAGCTGGTTTTTTTATGTCTGAAGAAAAAAATGAAATTATTTTTATATTATTTTGATATTTTATATATTAAAAATCAGTGTGTTTTTGCAATTTAAAAAAGAGAATTATATTATCTGAATGGTAATTTTTTCACCAAATTTGGCTATAATTATGTCGATAAATATAACAGTATTTAACCAGATTTATATTTAAAGTTTTTAAAATGACTTCTGTAATTACCTTTGAAATGTTTCGATATATAGCTCAATTTCAGTTATCCAGCTTGACGTTGAGGTAAAGTGTTGTTTCAATCGATTTACTTGGTAAAACGATTGTTTTAATAAGATTACTCAGGTGAAAATATTCAATATTCAGATAATTGATGTGAAAAATTGTTATATAAAATGTAGATTAATTAGAGCTTGTAGCAAATTATCAACTACAAATGGGCTTGTAATGCTAAAGCACTATGCAATACCATATATATCCAACTAGTTTGGCTTCGGATAATAATAAAAATAATAACTAACGCCGAAAAAGGTTCGAAATGATGTTCATAACATTAAACCGATTACCATAAGAACATATTAATTACACTTTAACGCATTAGGACATCTTCATGACAGATTTACGCCAACAAGCACTTGATTATCACCAATTCCCAACACCAGGTAAAATTAGTGTTGAGTTAACAACCGCTGCAGAAACCAGTCTCGATTTATCACTTGCTTATAGCCCCGGTGTTGCTGAACCTGTGCGTGCAATTGCGGCAAATCCAGACGATGTTTATAAGTATACAGGTAAAGGAAATACGGTTGCTGTAATTACCAATGGTACGGCTATATTAGGGTTAGGTAACCTTGGGCCAATGGCATCTAAACCTGTTATGGAAGGTAAGGCGCTGTTATTTAAACGCTTTGCTAATATCAATTCATTTGATATAGAAGTTAAGCATAAAAGCGTTGAAGATTTTATTAGCACGGTAGCCAATATTGCAGATAGTTTTGGTGGTATTAATCTAGAAGATATCAAAGCCCCGGAATGTTTTGTTATTGAAAAAGCACTTAAAGAACGTTGCCAAATACCTGTCTTTCATGATGATCAACATGGTACGGCTATTGTAACGGCAGCGGCTATGTTGAATGCTTTAGATATTCAGGGTAAAGATATAAAACATGCCAATATTGTTTGTTTAGGTGCGGGAGCTGCCGCCATTGCATGTATGGAATTGCTGATCAAATGTGGTGCTCAGCGAGAAAAAATCTATATGCTGGATACCAAAGGTATTGTTCATACACGTCGCGATGATCTTAATGAATATAAAAAATTGTTTGCTAACAACACAGATAAACGTACTTTGGAAGATGCTATTGAAGGTGCGGATGTATTTGTAGGTGTATCAGGTCCCAATTTACTTAACGCCAGGCATGTTAAATCAATGGCAGATAAGCCGATTATTTTTGCTTGTTCAAACCCTGATCCTGAAATAAAGCCAGAAATTGCTTTAGCAGCACGAGATGATCTAATTATTGCCACCGGACGTTCAGATTATCCAAATCAGGTTAATAATGTTTTATGTTTTCCTTTTATCTTTAGAGGCGCGTTAGATGTTCGTGCAAGAACGATTAATGACGAAATGAAAATTGCGGCTGTTCATGCTATCAGGGCTTTGGCTAAAGAACCTGTTCCGGAAGAAGTATTAAGTGCCAGTGGAAGCACGGAGTTAACATTTGGTAAGCAATACATCATTCCAAAGCCGATGGACTCACGTTTGTGTGCAAAAGTTGCTTTTGCTGTTGCTCAGGCTGCTGTAGATTCTGGTGTGGCAGTGTTGCCAATGCCGGATAACTATATGAAATAAAGAT
>JABSOJ010000649.1 GCA_013216005.1 Alteromonadaceae bacterium
CTACGACTTTATACAAACTTTAATTTGATGGATGAATAACTAATGATATCCGTCGATTTAAAAGAACTACACCCAAATTTAATAAGGAGTACTTAATTTTCCATCCTGGCAATTTGGACACTTTCTTCGATATATTTCTAAAGCGTGTGAACCATAGATATTATGACAAGCTAAACATTCAATTTTATAAACTGCTTGTTTTTGATCACTTCCCTCAATAGCACGTGTACCCAGCACTTTTTGTCTGTTCGGATTCTCATATCCGATTATTCTGGTTTTAGTTTTCCCACTCACAAAAATCTCGTTATCATCAAACGGCTCGTGTTCTAAAACCAAGTCATCATCTACACTTGGAATATCTTGTGAAAACTCATTATCAGCTGACAGTGGCTCATTATCTAGGATGTATGATTCATTGTTAACTTCAAAAGGCTCTAAAGACCACTTAAATGATGGAGCAATCTCACTTTTCGCACGAAAACCTTCCCAAGCTTTTTCCCCACCTATTTTTAAACAAAATTTAATTATTATATTAAGCAACGGAATACCATTCGACTCAATCTCTAACTTACCAAATAAATCATCCCAAAATTCTTTACTTTTATTTTGATGTGTAAGTATTGGTTGATCCTGATCTCCGATAATGTAAACGACGTTATAACGATAACCATATTCATGAATTAAAGCAGGAATTAACAATAATCCAGTTGAACTTAAAACAGCCCACAAAGGTCTGGGCATTGCGGTGCCACTAAATTCAAAACCGGCAGGTATCAGGTATTCTTTATCTTCGTATGTAAACGTAAATGCGTCTTCAATACGCCAACATCTTATTGAAAAAAGTAACATCAGAAACTTATCTAAACCTTTAAATCCAGCAGTAGAGATAGGGACGGGTCTCATCAGGGGCATATCGTAAAAATCGATTCTTGATTTAGAATTATGTAATGCTGTATTTCTTAGTTTATATAAAACAGCTAAAACAAAAAACATACACAATAAAATAAGGGCAATAGAACCTAACAAACTTGAAATAAAACTCACTAAACTGTTTAACATAATGTTATTCCTATAAATTTTTATTTTCCTGAGCTATTTGATTTTCAACTTTTAACTTAGTGTTGATTTAACTTTGATGATTTAGTTTAGATTTAAAGATTTATGAAGCTCCCCCCCTAATAACAGGAGAGTTTACGATAGGTTTATGCATGACAAATATCCTTATTTTGAATAATGATGTAAATCCTTGAGGTACTGAGATCAAGTATAGTTGAATCCTGATAAAAAAATTTTTTTCTTTAAAATTCTTGATTTAGGAACTTTTGATATTATTTTTACAGAACTGATTCAAAAAAAACATTGAATATTTTGAACGGGGAAGCAGAAAAGAAAAAGGCCCACAATTACTTGCGGGCCTTTAATATATGGTGCCCCGACCCGGAATTGAACCAGGGACACGAGGATTTTCAATCCTCTGCTCTACCGACTGAGCTATCGGGGCGTCTTGACGATCAATTCGATTAAAAATAAAAGCGTATTGATTTCTCAAGAGCGCGTATCATATAGGGAATTTTTAATAGCCGCAACCGTTTTTATCTAAAAACGTATCAAGCTAATGATGTGGATTGGTATTACAGCTCAAATTCACTGAAGTCAAAATCACTGGTGTCAAAATCAGTGTTGTCAAAATCAATTGAATTATCAGTCGTTGTGTTATCTGTAATTAGTTTCTCTTTGGTTGAATTCTCTGTGTTAATTTTCTTGGCACTGAAATTATTAATATTTGACTTAACTAGAGGCTCTAACAAAGAAGGTTGTACAACTGTTTGCTCTTCAACGACAATTTTTATTTTACCTTTGCCTTCTTTACGCTTTTTACGCTGAATGCAACGTTTGATCAATTTTTGCTTGTCGTCTAAATTTAAATCTATCCAGCTTTGTCTTTCATCACGCGTACGCATACAGCCGAGACAATAACCTTTCTCATCAGATTGACAAATGCCTATACAGGGGCTGGGAACATCAAAAAACTCTAATTGCATAAATACAATATCAAACTATAAAAAATACGCGCTGGTTAAATTATACTCTAATTGTTAACCGTTTGGTAATAATACCAATTCCACTGGGTATGCCGCGGTTCCTTGATACTCTGAAAGTTGTAGGATGGGTTAGCCAACGGCGTAACCCATCAATTTGACATGATAACTATAGAAATAC
>JABSOJ010000650.1 GCA_013216005.1 Alteromonadaceae bacterium
AGAACAGTTCAATCAAGATTGAACTGCAGGATAGCTATGAATTGTGAACCGTAATGCATTGAATTTGATCAGTGCCATTTTTTTGACCAATTTGGTTGTATACCCCAACTTGTTTCTAGCTGCAAAAACCCCACATCATTGCTAACAATTGTAGCAACCGTTTGACTTGGACTTAAATTAGAATTGGTTGGCGTAGTAAAGTTTAATCCAAAGAAATTGCTTATAATTGGACATAATTTATCATGAATAATATTCATACGACCGCACATACTCAGCTCCTTTGTTAATCATTCTTTGAAAGTAAGGCTTTGTTAATCATTCTTTGAAAGTAAGGCTTTGTTAATCATTTTTTGTTTGTAAGGGTTATTATGAACTCATTATTAGTAATTATTTAGTTAGTTAATTAAAAAATCTAGCAAATAATTTTTGGAATATCTTTCCACTTACTTGTATAACTTGGCGACAAAAAATTACGCCGCATTGACCATTTTTCATTTTGACCTGCCGCTGCCACTTCCACAGTCCCTTTACCATAACGTTTATTTATTTTGTCATAACACTTCATTAATTTGGGATTATTAATACTGACATTAAACATATCTTGCTGATAAAACTGACGGTTTTCAAGCTCAACAGCACCTACCCCGCAACGGTAAAAGTTTACACCTGATAAATATATTTGATCAAGAACATAAGCAACGGCACCCGCTATTTTTATTGTATTGTCAGTCGCTACAGGAAATTCGTAAATAAGTGATTTTTTATAATAATTTTCATCATGCGGCGAACTGGAAGCAAATACGAGCAAACGTTTAATCATAGACCGCTGCTGCCTCGCTTTTCTGGCGACTATACAGGCGTGACTTGTTATAGCTGCTTTAAGTGCATTATATTCAGTGATGCGCTGCCCAAGACTTCTTGTTGAAAATATTTCCTTTTTATCTTGTCTCACTTCATCCCACGACAAACAGGGAATGCCGTTAAGCTCATTAACCGTACGCTCGACCAGCACACTGAATTGATTTCTCATTGCTCTTGGCGATTGATTCGCTAAATCCCAAGCATCTTTAATGCCGAGAATGCTTAATTTTTTACCTAAACGATTGCCTATCCCCCACACATCCGTTAATGACATACGAGACAATATCGCTTTACGCGATAAATCATCATCAATGGTAGCCACACCATCATATCCGGATAATTTCTTAGCGGCATGATTAGCCGCTTTAGCTAACGTTGGCGTTGTTCCGAAACCAACACCAACGGGCAAACGCGTTTCTTTCCATACGGCCCGTCTAATTTTGTGACCATACTGATGCCAGTCATCAATCAACGTACTGTAATTTTTAAACTGTAAAAATGATTCATCAATAGAGTAAACGTATTGATTATCACAAAACCTGCTAACAACATTCATCATTTTGTCACTTAAATCAGCATAAAGTTCGTAATTTGATGAACGGATAACAACATTATGTTTAGCCAGAAAATGTTTTATTTTAAAATAAGGTTCAAATTTTGGCACACCTAAGCGCCTTGCAATGGGGCAAACGGCACAAATACATCCATCATTATTAGTTAAAACAACAACGGCTTTGTTACGGATAGAGGGATCGAATACTTTCTCTGCAGACGCATAATAAGAAACAGCATCAACTAAAGCATACATGACAATATTTCACTCGCTGGTTGATGCATTCGAATAGACCTTGTAACTACGCCTTCTACCTGAAATTCATCCGTTTCATTTATCTTCACCGCAGCAAATGACACAGAAGCAGACAAGAGCATAGCTTTCTCCTTATCCAATATTTTGCAGACAAAACAACCATTATAATTAGCAACAATAACATCACCTGTTTTAACATTCTTGGCTCTATCAATGATCAATAAATCGTTTTCATAGATACCAACGCCCTGCATTGACTGACCCTGAGCCAGTCCGATGAAAGTGGCATCTGGATTTGAAATCAAAAGTTGATCTAATGATAAACCTAATTCTTTATATTCGGCTGCTGGCGATTCAAAACCAGAAATCCCTGCCTGGATGTAAATAGGAATGATCTTCATATTAAATAATTCTTAACTGTACTTACATACAGTATAATTAATTTAACAATTTATGCAAAGGGTGAAGCTATAATTCTATAGATAGTGCCCGAACGAAAAGTCAATAGCCATTGCTACACATGGGCTGTAGCGATTAATTCAAAACG
>JABSOJ010000651.1 GCA_013216005.1 Alteromonadaceae bacterium
GTCTGAACGTTGTGAGTGGTGTTTCACTCTCTGACCTTACACCTGCATTAGTCCCTACCTTGTTAATCAATGTGGACGCAAGCAGATTACCATCCAAAAGATCACTATCGTTAGTTGCCCACACTCCCCCTAAGTCCAGTAATTCCGAATGCCAAACAACCTCTTCGGTAAAGTGGGCTTGAGTTTCGTAATTATACAACCAAACCGCAGTTGAGGAGATTGGTGATGTGACACTATTAGGTGCAACATCAAATGTAGGGGTAGTCAAATTAATCCAATCAATGGCGGTTACTACATCATTAGCATATACCAGCGTGTGCATTGTAGTAACTTTACGGTTGAACTTGTAAGTTTTGGTCGTACCATCCGGTATTTGAGGTATCCATTGCCCTTCTACCCCATTTGGAAATGTCGCTGCAATATTTTCAGGACTTCCAATAATATCTGTCCGGGTCGGATTAGCTGATTTGTGATCAGATTTATAAGTCAGTGAGAAAAGAGACACGGCATCACCTACATCAGCAAATGCGCTTGTATTAGCCGCTCCCGAACTTCCAGTATGGGCAGGTATGATATTGCCTGCTGTATATAAATCAGGATAGTTGAAGTCATTAATTTCCACAGTGCTTCTTGCTCGAAGATAGAGTGTGTACCCAGCAGCATTATTGTTAGTTATGTCACCGCTTGAACTTGCTACGAGACTTAACATACACAATTTGTTTTGAGCTCGGTTAAATAACCAATAATCTCTATGCTGATTTCCTAATGGAGGTATCCCCGTATTGTCAGCCAAGCCCAATCTACCAAAAGAAGCTGTATTTGTTACTGTAGTGTCAAGAATCATTCGTGTAAACGGAACCCTTTCAAATCCACGAATTTCACCCGCAATAGCTTTGCGTTTAGCCTTTTCCCTAATTTCTGCCAACGGTAAACGCTTGGCACTCATACGTAAATCTTGTACATCACTTGCGTAAATTGCATCGTGAAATTTACCATCCATGTTCCATCGACCACTGTTCCCTCCTGCAATATTTCCTAAAGCATTCGTATTCGAAGTAATACCCGCAAAACAATCAGAAACCGTATTTTTAGCATGATTATTATTTGCATCATCATCATACCAATGAAACGCAAAATCATTATTAATTGTCGAACCCCACATTCCACAACCTTCAGTATTCAAAGGGTGTCCGGCACCTTTATTTAAACGCGGAACGAGCGCAATAGGCACAGCGAAACATAGCCCGTTGTGAGCATGATCGGTATTGTTTTCAGGGGAATATATCCCGTAATGCCCTAAGCCTTTATGAACGATAGGGGTTAATGAAAAATACGGGTTCGTTGATGAAGCTGAGCCTAAATCAACAGCGGTGACGGACGAACCTCTTGCCCATAACCGTTGAGCGGTGTTTGAGCCGTCGGGTAGTACAGTACCGCTATAATTGAGCCTCCAATCATTCCCACGTCCCTTAACAACACGAACCCGATAACGCACCTGAATTAACTATCCATTGTCACTGTAAATGTTATTTTCAGGGGCTTGAATAGCTAATGCTTTTTCATCATCACTTAGCGTCGAGAATTTCATGCCACGACCTAACGTATTGGTATCCCAATCACCATATGCTGAGTACCCTTGAAGCGTGTCTATACCATCATTGTCAGTCACATATAATGTTGGTATTCCTTCCCACATAGTGCCGGAATACTGCACGTTACCTAAAGGGAAAAAAGCATCTTTATCACTTATTTTCTCGTGCCACACTTCCAGAAACACAAAGTCCTGCCTTGATAACACTGAACTACTTAGGGACGTGCCACCATCAATTATTGCAGCCGCTAAATCGGCGTAACGAGTACCATCATTTTTGTCTAATCCATCGGGTGCTGGTGGAAAGTTAACATAGTTAGAAGAGTGATCCCCAGCATTACCACCAAGCTCACGTATAATATGAGCTACACCATTGACATTGACAATAGGGTTGTTCACTCTCGACACACCTGTTGCATTGGCATCCCATCTACCGATAGCAAGTGTATTTTCGAAACCAGCGCGTTGTCTACACCATAGTCCTTCGTTAACAGCTTTCCCCGCGTCAGTCCCTACAGCATAGTGTTTACCCCATTCAGCAAAACCGCTGCCCGCACTTTCCCGTTTGCGCTGCTCAGCCAGTGCAAAAAATATCGCTTTACTGGGGGCCAATACACTACCAAC
>JABSOJ010000652.1 GCA_013216005.1 Alteromonadaceae bacterium
TAAACATCATACTTTGTAAAGTCAAAAACTGGTAAATTGAATATCCCCAAAAGCACGAGTTTTCGACAGCCTAGGTTACGCCTCTTGCTTGGCTAACCCTTCATTCAGATTAGCAAAACAACAACACGACAGAATTAATTACGGTTAACAGTTAAGGACGATAAACTTTTACATTTTCAAAGCCGTTGTCAATTAAATATAACGCTTGAAGTTTACTCATCACACCGTGATCACAGTAAAGTAAATATTCCTTACTCATGTCTAAATCACCAAATTGCGTCGCCAACTTATAAAAAGGAATATGTTTAACTTCTACACTATCAAGCTCTAATGGCTTGGCTTCTTCTTCTTCCGGGCTACGAATATCAACAATAACTGCGTTATCGCCAATTTGCTCAACCATTTCTACTGCTTTTATTTCTTCTTCGGTTTCTTTGCCAATATCGCGTATATCAAAAACGCGCGTTTGCTGAACCACTTTATCTAAAATATCGAAATCAAAATTATCTTCTTCTTTTTCAATTTTAGATAAAACCGCCTTCACGGTAGGTTTTTTAGAAATAACCCCACAATATTCAGGAATAGTCTTGGCAAAATCTTCCGTGCCAATTTTACGGGCAATATCAATGATATCTTGCTTATCATAAGCAGCTAAAGGTCTTAAAATTAAGGTTTCAGTAACTCTGTTGATCACATTAAGATTTGTTAACGTCTGACTGGAAACTTGCCCTAAACTCTCACCGGTAACCAAAGCTTGAATATTACCTTTAGCAGCAATGGTAGTAGCAGCTCGCATCATCATGCGTTTTAAAATTACGCCCATCTGCCCATTTTCAACTTTCTCTAAAATTTCAGCAACAACGGGTTCAAAATCAACGGCAAAAAACTTAATACGATGAGAAGCACCAAATTTATTCCATAAGTAATAACTCACTTGCTTAACACCAACTTCGTGAGCTGAGCCACCCAAATTAAAGAAACAATAATGGGTACGAGCACCTTTTTTAATCATCTGATAACTGGCAACACCAGAGTCAAAACCACCAGACATCAGCGAAAGCACATCTTCTTGAGTGGCTATTGGAAAACCGCCCAAGCCTTTATGACGTTCAGTAACAATAAATAGGTTGGTATTTTTGATTTCCAGACGAACAGTGATATCTGGTTTCTTTAATTTGACTTTCGCGCTTTCAACACTTTGATTTAAGCCACCACCGACATACTGTTCAACTTGCAAAGAATTAAAGTCATGATTACCGTTACGTTTTACTCTGACACAAAAGGTTTTATTTTCAATATTTTTAGCGTGAATCGCTAACGTCTTTTCGAAAATATCATGAACGTCGGTAAATTCAGTTTGCTGTACTTCCAGAAACATAGGGATACCCGGAATACATTTAAGGGTATCAATCAGTGCTAAACGATTTTCAGGGCAGTCATTTTTCGTATTAACTTCAATATTGTCCCAATTAAGGCGAGTCGTTACTTGCTCATCAACACGACGTAATACGTTTTTAATATTCGACTCTAGTATTTTAGTAAAACGTTTACGAACCGGACGGCTTTTGATCGTAATTTCAGCCTGTAACTTAACAATGAATTTCATTAACAATAACACCACAAAAAATAATGGCGCGAATTATACACGAAAAATAGAAAAGAATATATATACCCAAATAGCTTGCAGCAATTCTCGGTGATTTAACATTTACTGAGATAAAACAACATTTATAGCCATTTCTCATTTTCTGTCGTACTTTGCCATATTCATTCTGACTTTTTACTTAAAGAGCAGGCACGGATCGAGCTGAACAACTAAGTACATTATTTCATTCTCTGTTTTTTAAGCTGTTTTTATTGCGGTCACCTCATCGTTATCAGGGTTTATTAGCAAATCCATTAAATGTGCCCAATCTTCTACAACTAGCATTCTGATTGTGGTTCTTAAGTTTTCCCATAAATGTGACTTTGAGCCAAATGAGACTCGGCACGCTTGGTATACCCCATCAGTTAATTCAAATATCTGGTGAAAGTAAAAAGCTAATAGCGTGAGCAAGTACATATTGTAGCTAAGGTTCTGCTTACCATGACCATAATTATGATCTATGTAGTAACCTTGATTTTTTAGTGTGTTGAAGCATTCATGGTGAGTAGACCGCGGGAACTTCCCCCACAGTCTCTCGCAGAACGGTACGTGAACCTCTCAATT
>JABSOJ010000653.1 GCA_013216005.1 Alteromonadaceae bacterium
CATCAAAGCTGTATTTTTTCTTAGGTCGTGCCATGTTAAAACCCTCTTTGCTTAGTAAGTGTTACAGGGTAACATAATATTAGATGTGTGTAAATGTTACCCTCTAACCTTATCTGCTTTTCATTGACACATGAGTGGTCCGCTTATAAGGGGTTCGCTCAACACAGGTACTCATAGTATTGAATATTTATAGAAACCGTCACCTTTCAGTAATAACCAAGAGACTCAGTGAGTTTGTTATTCAGCTATTCACTAAGTATCTAACTCTGTGAGTTTATTGTTTGATTTTTAACTTTTCCTATATATAATGAGCTTTTATTAAGTGATTCAAATATTCAGTGAGTCTATGAGTTACTTATTCAGTGAGTGTATCTTTCACTGAGTTTATTTTATGAAGGTGATCAACCATGACTGATAAAACAATCCTTATAAATAACGGCAATCTGGGTCGACAGGGAAAAACAACCATTGCTTACACCATATATAAAACAGCAATTGAATCTTTTAAATATGTAACTAATGACATAGAGAATGCATCTATTAAATTGGCTGATAACGTAAAAGATGGAGAGCTCTTCCACTTCCCAGTAGGAACAGATATTGAAATGGATTTTGATGGTCATATTATTTTTGATTTCGGCGGTAAGCCTGACGATAGATTATTAGAAGTTGCCGATTTTGTTGATGTGATAATAGTTCCTATTAGATATGAATCAGATTCTGAATTAGAGATTACAGTTCGTAATATCAATACTTTGATTGAGGTTAACCCTAATATTGTTGTTGTTATTAATAATACTGACCCTGCGGATATTAAGCTTGTAACTGCCGCTTTAAAATTCAATCCGGCATTTAAAAATATTAAGATATTTGTCATTAATCACTCTAAGTATGTTAGAAGGTTAGCAAATGATAATAATACAGTTTTTGAAGTTGCCTCTTTAAATAAAGCAGATGCTACTAGGCTAAATAAAACGATAATTCCTCAATTTAAAGATTTATTCGATCATTTAGAAATTAAAATTTAGGAAAAATATTATGTCAACAATGAGTGAAGCAAAGCTAAAAAAAATGCAAGCGAAAGTCGCGGAAGCTAGCCACGAAAAAACAGACTTAACACCAGTTAAAACATTAAAAAAAGAAACTGCACAAGAAAAGAGAAGTGTAAAAATTCTGAGTAATGTTAAGCCTAGTGAAAAAAAAGCGTTTATAGATTTAATTGGTCGAAAAACAGAATCGGATGCTGTGCGAGAGCTTGTTTTAGCGTTTATTGACGCAAATAAATAAAGACTCCTAGAAAAACTATTTTAAATTCAAAGAATAAACAAACTAAGAACTATAGTAGAAGGTGCACTCACTGATAGTCTGAATAACAAACTCACTGAGTTTGTTTGTTGTTGTTGTTAGAGGGTAATGTTTACTATGGTAAGATATATAGAATAGCGTTTTGTTATATACCGTTGCTCGTATTTTGTACGATGCAAGGTAAGATGAAATATATTTCAAAGATGAAAGAACGTAGTTAAATGGCTAAGAGTAAAAAAATAATGAAGATTGAAAAACCGCCCGTTGGTGCTCCTCAAACCTTACAATATGATTTATTCACAGATTTTTATCATACGGCGTCATCTAAAGATATATCTAATAGTATTGAGATCTGGGACAGTATTCCTAAGTATTTTATGCCTCAGAAAGAACAAGCAAAAATTCGTGCTGAAAATGGAACATTAGAGCCATTAGAAAGAAGCTTTCAGGTCAATAGTGATTCTGATTGTAGTGTGATGATTGAACCAGCTTATGTGCGAGTTGACGGTAAATTAATTGCATTTTATCCATCTGAAAGAGAGGAGTTAATCGAAAAAGTTTTAAGAAAATTTTTCGAGGATTCTAGCTATGGTGTTTTTGAAAAAGACAAACAAGATTCTTGGGTGTTTTTCTCCAAAAATATGATTAGAAAAGAATTAAAAAAAATGGGCCATACTGCCAGTGATGCTCAAATAGACCATTCAATTACAGTACTCTCAAAAGCCTCTATAACAATTTATGTTAACGGTAAAGAGGTGTATATAAATACTATCATTGATAATTTAATCAAAGTTGACCGTGAGGCTTATGAAAAAGATGGTTTAGCGCGTTGGGCTTGTAAACTTCCAAGCCTTATTAGTTCCGCTATGGAAAACGGGGAGTATAGACAATTCACTTATAGCAT